>NZ_JBLHOE010000007.1:0-64136 GCF_047622445.1 Sulfurimonas sp. | reverse complement strand
CATGATGAGGTTTTCAAACTTAATACTTGGTACTATAATATACAAAAACAGGAGAATGCTTCAAGGGCTTCTTACTTTGAGTTGGGGTATCATAAGTTTAGAGAAGATATTTCTATTCACGCCTCTATACAGTATCTACACGAATCTGAGAAAAAAAACAGTGGCGTCGAGGCTGATATTTATGGAGGAGTTGTTGAGGTTATTAGATATGGAGCTGGTATTAATATTGCGTATAATAAATCAAAAAAACACGAAGGTAAAAGAAGTTTCTCTGGGATAGGGGGAGGTTCTCTTTATACAAGTATGGATACAATGATACTTGATGAGATTACACAAGATAGAGAAGCCTCAGCTTTAGTTGTAGGTTTGGAATATGACGCAAAAAACTGGAAGCTTATCTATGCATATGGAAATTTTGAAGGTAAAGCCGATAGTGCAGGTAATACTGTTCATATTGTAGAACAAAATCTTGGGGTAGAATACACTCCCAACGATGCATTTACCTTGGCTGCAATATATGTAAAAGAAGAAGATAAGCAAAGTAGTGTTAAAACTACAAATGATTGGGACCGAGCTCAGCTCATGATCACATACGATTTTTAACAATAAGAGAGATAATATTTATATGAAAACATTAAATGATTGCAAGAAAGCCTGTAAAGTTAAAGTAACAAAACTCAATGCACCCACAGACTTAAAACAAAGACTTATCTCTTTTGGGGTTATGAAAGGATCTCTCATAGAAGTCTTAGAATATGCTCCTGCTAAAAGCACAATAGAGATAAAAGTTGGAAAAATGCGAATTGCTCTTCGTGCAAAAGAAGCAGAATTAATAGAGGTTGAAAAAATATGAATGTAGATAATACTCCCACATGTCCTGTAATAGCTAATCACATAAAAATAGCATTAGTTGGTCAGCCTAATGTTGGTAAGAGTATGCTTATCAATTCTGTATCAAATTCACACCTTCATGTTGGAAATTTTTCTGGTGTAACAGTGGATAAAACTGAAGTTCTTTTTGATTATAAAAATCATCACTTCACCGTTGTGGATTTACCAGGAACTTATGCTTTTACAGATTACACTATAGAAGAAAGAGTAACTCATGATTATCTTTGTGCTGAAGCTTATGATCTTATAATCAATGTAGTTGATTCAACATCTTTAGAGAAAAACCTTCAACTTACTGCTGAGTTAATGAGTATGAGTAAAAGTATAGTGATCGCTTTAAATATGGATGATGAAGCACAAAAAGAAAATATATTTATTAATGCTTCGTATATGTCAGAACTTATGGGAATCCCCTGTGTTAAGGTTTCTGCGGCAACAAAAAGTGGAATTGAAACTTTACTTGATGCTGTTATATCTGTCAAAGAAGAACCTGAACAAGAGACTAAACTTATCTTTTCAGAACCGGTAGAAGAAGAGATAGCAAGAATAACTCAATACCTTACAAAACATAAATATAAGGCTGTGAATTCTTATAGAAACATCGCAATAAACTTACTTAAAAACAATAAAAAAACATATGCAAAACTTCATGATGATCCAATCTGGACAGAACTACAACCAATTTTAATAGAAGCATCTAAGCATGTAGAACTTCATCATGATTCTGATGATATTAAAGAAGCCTTTGCAGAAGAATATGCATCATTTAACCGTGGTATCGTTGCTGAGGTATTAAAACAAGATGCTACAGTAGAGAGAAAGACTTTAACAGAAAAAATAGATTCTGTCCTAATCAATCCTATTGTTGGAATTCCAATCTTTTTATTTTTTATGTGGGGATTGTTTCAACTTACTTTTGAGATAGGTTCGATTCCTATGGATTGGATTGATGCATTTTTTGGATGGTTTGGAGAAACTCTAGGTGCTACTATTTCTAATGATGATGTACGCTCCCTCATTGTAGACGGTCTTATCGCCGGTGTCGGTGCAGTTGTTCTTTTTGTACCAAATATAATCATACTTTTTATAGGAATTGCTCTTTTGGAAAGTACAGGGTATATGTCTAGAGTTGCTTTTTTACTTGATGGTTTTTTCCATAAGTTTGGTATGCATGGACAGTCTTTTATCCCTCTTGTAACAGGTTTTGGATGTTCTATACCTGCGTATATGTCTGCAAGAATTCTCAAAAATGATAGAGATAGACTTTTAACTTTATTTATTATTGGTTTTATGTCATGTGGAGCAAGACTTCCTGTATATGTTCTTTTTATTGGTGCATTCTTTTCTCCTGAGATGGCAGGAAATGTACTTTTTGCAGTTTATATTGGTGGAGCGATGATGGGACTCATTGCTGCTAAAATACTTAAAATGACAGCTTTTAAAGGTGCTGATGAACCTTTTGTGATGGAAATGCCAAAGTACAGACTTCCATCAGCAAAACTAATCTGGCATACTGTTTTGACCAAAACTATGATGTACTTGAAAAAAGCGGGTACTTTTATTGCGGCAGCTACTATTCTCATTTGGTTTTTAAGTAATTATCCTCAAAACTTGATCTTAGAAGAAGAATATGCAACAAAGATTGAAAATGCAGTTGGTGAAGAAAACAAGTCAGCTTTATCAAACAAGCTTGCAGAATCGAATTTAGAACAAAGCTACTTAGGAACAATTGGAAAATTCTCCGAGCCAATATTTGAACCACTTGGTTTTGATTGGAAAATGAGTGTTGCTCTGCAAACTGGACTTGCGGCAAAAGAAGTTGTTGTTGCTACTTTGGGTGTTTTATATGCACTTGGCGATGAGGTAGATGAAGAAAATAATTCACTTATTAAAGCGATTAGCAAAAATATATCATTTGCATCTGCAATTTCTTTTATCGTAGTGATTATGATTTATCTGCCTTGTCTAGCTGCATCAGTTGTGTTTACTCGCGAAGCAGGGGGGATTAAATATTTTTTCTACCTTTTTGCTTTTACCTCCTTAACGGCTTATTTTATGGCATATATAGCATACAATATTGCTAAGTTGTTTTCCTGATTAACTTTTTTGGCTATACTAGTGCACAAATATGAGGACGGTATATTAATGTCAAAACTCTTGATTGTTGAAGAAAGTACAATCCTTTGTGGTATTTTTAAAAGATTATTAGAACAAGACGGTGGTTTTAATTTTGAGATAGTACAAAGCTATAAAGAAGCAGAAAGTTACCTTAGTAAATATAGGTATGAATTTTCAGTAGTGAGTCGCACTCTCCCTGATGCTAATCATGGTGAAGTTATTGCATTACTAAATAAACACAATGTTTCACCTATTGTTTATACAGCAAATATAGACGAAGACTTCATTGAAAGTTTTGAGAGTGCGAGTATAGTTGAATATATTTTACGTCATAGATATGATAATGTAAAATATGTAATTTTAAGACTCAATCAACTCAAAGCAAATAAGCAAAGAACAGTTTTAGTTGCACATAAATCTGAAATTTATAGAAGATATCTCAAGCAAAATCTTTCTTTACATAATTTTAAAGTTTTGATGGTAGAGAGTGCATATGAGGCTATACAAAAATTAGAAGTACATAAAGATATTAGCCTAATAATCGTAAATCAAGATTTAGCACAGGTTAATGGCTTAGAAAATATTGATGGAATTGAACTTGTTCGACGTGTACGCGCTATGAAAAGAGAGCATCTAAGTATCATCGCATTAGCAGAGGAATCAAATTCGTATGAAACGAGTTGTTTTTTAAATGAAGGTGCTGATGATTATCTTATAAATCAATACTCAAGAGATGAGTTTTACGTAAGAATATATAAAAATTTAAAAAAGTTAGGGTAGGTAAAATGATAAAAGTTTTAATGATAGAAGATGATTTAGAGTTAGCAGAAATTTTAACAGAATATCTTGAACAGTATGATTTTAAAGTAATTACAGAAGATGACCCTTTTAAGGCGGTTAGTATATTAAAATTAGAGCCATTTAACTTGGTTATTTTAGATTTAACATTACCGGGAATGGATGGACTAGAAGTGTGTGAAGCTATTCGTGAGCGTCAAGATATTCCTATTATTATATCATCTGCAAGAAGTGACCTTTCAGATAAAGTTAAAGCGCTTGAGTTAGGTGCAGATGATTATCTTCCTAAGCCTTATGACCCAAGAGAATTAGAAGCAAGAATCCATTCTGTTTTGAGACGTTACGAAGCAAGAACTGAAGCAAAAGCAGAGTCTAAAAGTGATTTTAAATGTGATAATGCAACAATGGTTATCTCATATAAAAGTAGAAATATAGACTTAACAAATGCAGAATTTGGAATACTTTCTTATATGATTGCTAAACAAGGTTTGGTAGTTTCTCGTGAAGATTTAATTCATAATGTTAATGTAATTAATGAAGACTCATCAAACAAAAGTATAGATGTAATGGTTGGAAGAATTAGAAATAAACTAGGCGATAAAACACTAATAGAGTCAGTTCGTGGTGTTGGATATAAACTACTAAAATAATGAGAAAACACGCAGTTCTTCTCACTGTTCTTTTTGCATTAATTGTTACACTTATCAGTGTAACAGTGATTTTTGTTGAGTTTTATAAACTTAACCGCCAGCAATACATAAATAATATCTTCACCAAAGACTCAGTTATCACACAAATTTACCAAGATCATGGACAAAAAGAAAGTTCAGAAATCATGCTTGAAGCAAATTTTGCAGTTTATAAGTTTAAGATTGAAAAAGATATACAAGCCCAAAAAATTATTTTAGATCGAGGCGAAATTTTAAAGCAAGTTGGTTTTAAAGACGAGACAGTAATGTTAAAAAAAGAGAATCTTGCTTCGCTTAAAAAAGCAGACACTTTACGAACAACGATGCTTGCCTACACGCATAAGATATATTTTTATATTCAATCCCCAACTGGATACATTTTGATTCAAGATGAAGAACTAAGACCGTATCGTCCTTGGAATCTTCTTTATGCCTATACGACAATTATTTTAGTATTAAGTGTCTCTTTTTTACTTATTTTACAAAGATTAAGACCACTTTCACGACTTAGAAGAAAAATTGCTAAATTCGGTGACGGTGTTATGGATATATCTTTTGCAACAGATGGTAAAGATGAAATTGCACTTATTGCAAATGAGCTTGAAGATACAAGAGTAAAGATTAAGACGATTTTAGAATCTCGTACACTTTTTTTACGTAATGTGATGCATGAACTTAAAACTCCTATTGCAAAAGGTACTATTGCAACACAAATGTTAGATTCACAAAAACAAATAGATAGGTTTACTTCTATATTTGGGAGACTGGAATCTCTTGTTGGCGAGTTTGCTTTGATTGAAGAAGTTACCTCCCTTAATGATAAAAGTGATTTTAAAGAGTGTAGACTCATTGACATTATTGATGGCGCGATAGATATGGCTATGATTCAAAAAAAAGATGTAACGATAAACATAGAAAATTCAAAAAAAATGTTTGTAAATTATAGACTTTATACTACGGCGATTAAGAATATGATTGATAATGGAATAAAATATTCTACAGATAAACATGTACGTATTGTTATGATTAATGGTGAATTGTGTTTTGAAAGTTTAGGAGATTGTATTAAACATCCTTTAAATTACTATATTGAGCCTTTTACAAAAGACAATCCATCAAAGAATAGTTTTGGCTTAGGACTTTATCTTGTCGATTCAATTTTAAAAGCACACCGTAATGTTTTAGCACATGAATACGAGAACGGTATGAACCGTTTTATATTTGCATAAGCTTATACGTGTGAATTATTTTTTATGAAATATAATCAAAATCTCTTCTTAATTGTCTTTTTTGCGATTTCTTTTTTTCTTTTTGGTTGGTTGTCTCACTCCGCATATACTCCTATACATAAAATTACAGAACCCTCCATTTTAGATACTATAAAAAAAGAAAAAGAACTCAAAGTAGTTATGCTTAATGCTCCTTCCACTTACTATATAGGTTCAGATGGTCTTCAAGGATTTGAGTATGATTTACTAAAAGATTATGCAAAGTATCTAGGTGTTGAGTTGAATGTAACCGCAGTTAATACAATTTCCGAAGCGATTGAATTGAGTGAAAGATTAGATTTTCATATCATTTCTGCCGCACTATCGAAAACACCCTCAAGAGTGGAAAAGTTTAATTTTGGACCATCTTATTTTGAAGTACAACAACAAGTTGTGTGTAATCGAGGATTGTTAAAAAACAAGCTCTTTCCCAGAGATGTAGAAAGTCTAGCTGGCTTAAAGATTAAGGTTGGGGAAGGAACAAGCTATAGTGATACGGTACGCTCTCTCATCAAAGACGGATTTGATGTTGATGTAACATATACAACGGCATACTCAACAGAAGAATTGCTGGAACAGGTTTCTAAAAATATCATAGACTGTACTATTGCAGATTCAAATATTTATGCTTTAAATCTCAGATACTATCCAGAAATGGAAATGGCATTTACTATTAGCGAGCGACAACAGCTTGCGTGGGTTTTAGCAGATGACTCCAAAGAACTTGAAGCAGACATGTACACATGGCTTAATCAGTACTCACAAAGAGGTAAGATGGCAGAGTTAAAAGATCATTATTATAGTAATGTTCATTATTTTAACTATTATGATTATAAGATGCTTTATAAGAGAATTGAAAGTCGTTTACCAAAGTACAAAAAGTTTTTTGTAAATGCTGGATTAAAGTATGGCATACAATGGAAACTTTTAGCCGCTATTGCGTACCAAGAATCTCATTGGAATCCAAATGCAAAAAGTTTTACTGGTGTACGCGGGATGATGATGCTTACTAATGCTACTGCGAAACTTTTGGGAATTAAAAATAGAGTTGATCCAGAACAAAGCATTGTAGGTGGAACACGACATATTAAGCAGATGATTAAGTTTGTACCACAAGAGGTGCAAGGCGAAAATCGTTTGAAGTTTGCATTAGCCGCATATAATATTGGAATGGGTCATGTTCACGATGCGAGAAAATTAGCAAAGAGACTGGGATATAATCAAAATATATGGAGTGATCTAAAGCAGGTACTTCCTCTTTTGTCAAAGAAAAAATATTATAAAACTCTTAAGTATGGCTACGCACGCGGTGAAGAACCGGTGAAGTATGTTGAATCTATTTATGACTATAGAGATATTTTAGAAAATCATCCTAAAGATATAAAGTAAAAAGCTAAGTATTAATTATTCTTTTATATAATAATATATATAAAAAATATATATATAAGAATAATATGAACCTATTAAAACTAATCTCATTATCTTTGTTTGGCCTCGTTAGTGTATCTCATGCTGTTTTAGTAAATGAGAAAATTACATTAAAACCAAGCATGGAAGTAAAATACAATACTTTACCATCTTCTGTTGATTCAATCGGTGAAGTTTTTAGTGAGGGAATAATCTACGGTCGCCTCAGGACAAATGCTTTTTTATGGAACTGGAAAAATGAAGCTGGATTTGATAACAAAGCTTTAGGTCTAGGTGGTAGTTTATTCTATAAAACAGCCCCATTATCAGGAATAAGTGCTACGTTAGGCATTTACACAACACAAAATCCATCTTGGATGAGAGAAGATGCAAGTAATGTGAGTAGAGTAAAAGCTGGTAAAGATACATTTAGTCGTTATAGAGTTACGACTTCAGGGCAGTTTGGTATGAGTGTCTTAGGGCAGGCTTATTTACAGTATGATGTAAGTAAAACATCTATTTTCTTTGGTCGTCAAATGTTCGAATCAGTATTTACGAGGTCTAACGATACTAAAATGATTCCAAACACTTTTGATGGTCTAAGCGCTACGATAAAAGAGCTTCCAAACACTACGATTAGACTTGCATACTTAGATAAGCAAAAACTACGAGACCATACACTTTCTCATGATGTTATAGCTTTTGCTGGCGGCTCAAGCCCAGATAAATGGCTACAAAATGATGACTCAGGAGTGAATAGAAACTTAACTGTAGCGAGGATAGGAAATGATAATGAGCTACTTATTGCATCTGTTAAAAATACTTCTATACAAAATATAAAAGCACAAATTAGTTATGCGATGGTTCCTAATGTCTTAAGTAATCTAACACTTGAAACCCACTTGAAACTACCTCTCACAAAAGACTGGAGCCTTTCGGCAGGATTTAGGTATATGCAACAGTTTGATAACTTAAATGCAAACTATAATGTTTCAAATCTTTTAACGAGTCATGATGGGTACAAGGAGAATGCAAAAAAAAGTTTGGATACAAATCTTTTAGCACTTCGATTAGATTTGAAAAATCAAGCTTTTTTAGGACGTCTTGGTTATTCACATATTGCAGATAAGGCTGACATTGTAACTCCATGGAGGGGGTTTCCTACTGGTGGGTTCACTCGAGCAATGGCACAGTATAATTGGTATGCAAATACAAAAACATATATGGCGAGAGTAGGCTATTACTTTTCTAAGGCAAAGTTATTGGATGGATTTAGCATTATGGCTCGATATGCGATTCAAGATAACGATGATAAAAAAGCAGGTGTTCCAGGAGATTCTAATATTGTGCATATAGATGCAAGACAAAATCTTGGGGATAATCTTGAGTTGAAGTTAAGACTTGGATTTGTTGAATACAAAAAAGGGATACAAGATATTAATGGAGATACAAAGGCGGATTTGTCTTATAACGAATACCGCTTTGAGATGAACTACTTTTTTTAAATCATTTAGAATAAGATTGAAAAGAGAGATAGTTTATAAAACTATTTCACCCTCTTTACCTTCTGCTAAATCAGAAAGAAATTTTTCCATATCATACTTGATTCTATACTCTGGAGTCATTATATGAATAAGAATATCTCCTAAGTCAGCAACAATCCAGTCTCCGCTTTCATCTACATTGTTAAAGTTTTCTTCTGGTTTAAGTCCATTTTTTAAATGGTCTAACAATGCAATAGTATGACGAGGCCCAAGTGAAGATGCGATAATTGCATAATCTACAAAGTAATTCTTTTGACGTAAGTCAAAAACTTCTATTGCCTCAGCTTTATTTGTATCTAGTACAGAAGTGATTTTTTCTATTCTGGTATTCAATTTTTTTCCTTGTAAAATTTTATTATTTCGTTTGCATAGATATTCGATAGTTTGGTAGAGTCCATCATCTCTCTTAATTGTGAAGAGGATATATTTTCTTCTATATTAATCGCTAAAAAATTGTGAGGAACTTTTATATCATCTCTTGTTGCTATAACAAAAGTGACTAAATGTTCCAATTCTCTGTATCTTTCCCATTTATGAAGTGATTCTAAATTATCAGCACCTATAATAAGATATATCCTCTGATAGCTGTGTAAAAGATGCTGTACACTTTCTATACTAGGAACTTTCTTTTTTAAATTTACTTCAAAACTAGAGATTTCTACATTTTTTTCTTTTTCAAAGATACCTTTAAGCCACTTTAATCTTAGCTCAGATGGTGCATGAGATTGAGATTTGAAAGGATTCAAAAAGGTTGGCATAACGATAACTCTGTCAATATTATCAAGCTCTAGCACTTCTTTAACAATACATTCATGGCCTATATGCGGTGGATCAAATGAACCACCAAAAAGTGCAATCGTTTCCATATATAAAGCGAATTATAACCAAACTTTGGGTAAAATCATCCAATTAAATAATTATAGGGAATATAATGGCACTTAAAATAGCAATTAATGGATTTGGTAGGATTGGTCGTTGTGTCGCTCGTATAGCAGCAACACGAAATGATGTTGAGATTGTTGCGATAAATGATATGGCAAGCATGGATATGATGATTTACCTGCTTAAAAATGATTCTGTTCATGGAACTTTTAAAAGTGTAATTGATGAAATTGATGAAAATACAATTAAAATTGATGGCCATAGTATTAGAATATTTTCTGATCGTGATCCTAAAAATCTAAAGTTTGCAGATTGTGGTGCAGATATGGTTCTTGAATGTACTGGTGTATTTTTAACTCAGACGTCTGCTCAAGTTCATATTGACAATGGGGTAGAAAAAGTTCTTTTCTCAGCTCCTTCAAAAGACACTGCAACTGATACATTTGTAATGGGTGTCAACGAAGAGTTATATGCTGGACAAAAAATAGTTTCAAATGCTTCATGTACAACAAACTGTTTAGGCCCAGTAGCTCGCGTACTTGATGATGCCTTTGGAATTGAGAAAGGTCTTATGACTACTATCCATTCATACACAAATGATCAAAATATCTTAGATGTAAAACATTCTAAAGATAAACGTCGTGCTCGTGCAGGTGCTATAAACATGATTCCTACAACAACAGGTGCTGCAAAAGCAATTTCACTTGTTATGCCACAACTTAAGGGTCGTCTTCATGGACAATCTGTTCGTGTTCCTACACCAGATGTTTCTATGGTAGATTTAAATGTTGTAGTAAAACGCGAAACTACTAAAGAAGAAGTTACTCGTGTATTTAATGAAGCAGCAGATGGAAGACTCCAAGGCCTTTTACTTATGGATAAAGAGATGAGAGTATCTCAAGATTTTGTTGGTAGTGAGTATAGCTCAATTGTAGCTGAGGATTTAACACAGGTTATTGGCGGAGATATGGTTAAAATCATGGCTTGGTATGATAATGAGTGGGGTTATTCAATGAGACTTATTGATATGGCTATCCATATTTCAAAATAGGAATAGATTTGGAACTTTTAAATATAAAAAAATTAGATTTAGAGAAAAAAAAAGTTTTTATACGATGTGATTTTAATGTACCTATGGATGAATTTGGAAATATCTCAGACGATAGACGCATTCGTTCAGCATTGGCAACTATCAATTTCTGTTTAGATCAAGATTGTGCGGTAATCCTTGCCTCTCATCTTGGTCGTCCTGAAGGTAAAGTAAATGAGAAATACTCGCTTATTCCAGTTGCTCGTAGATTACACCAACTTTTAAAAAGGGATGTAATTTTTGCTAGTGATGTTGTTGGAGAAGATGCAGTATCAAAAGCGTCAGCTCTTAAGGCCACTGAAATTTTACTTTTAGAAAATATTCGTTTTGAAGCTGGTGAAACGAATGATGATGAAGAATTGTCAAAAAAATTAGCAGCTATGGCTGATGTATATATAAATGATGCATTTGGAGTTTCTCATCGTGCGCACTCTTCTGTGCATGGAATTACAAAATATTTTGATGATGAACATCGTGCAGCAGGATTCTTACTTGAAAAAGAGATCACGTTCTTTGGAAAACTTATCAACGAACCTGTTCGTCCATTTGCGGCTATAGTTGGAGGCAGTAAGGTTTCAGGTAAGCTTGAAGCACTTGTAAATTTATTACCTAAGGTTGATAAAGTATTTATTGGTGGTGGTATGGCATTTACATTCCTAAAACAAATGGGTTACAACATTGGTGCATCACTCGTAGAAGATGACTTACTTGATGATGCTCAAAAAATCATGGATGAAGCAAAAAAACTTGGTGTAAAATTCTACCTACCAGTAGATGTTGTTGCCGCAGATAAGTTTGCAGAAGACGCAGTAAGTAAACTTGTAACTGCACAAGAGATACCAGATGATTGGATGGGTCTTGATATAGGTCCCGCAACCGTTAGACTTTATCGTGAAGGTTTAAGTGATGTCCAGACAGTTTTATGGAATGGGCCAATGGGTGTTTATGAAATGGATAAATTTGCTCGTGGAAGTTCTAAGATTGCTCACTTCGTTGCTGATAGTTATGCTACAACTGTTGTTGGGGGTGGAGATACTGCTGACCTTGTTCAAAGAATTGGACTTGATGAAGAAATGAGTTTTATTTCTACTGGTGGAGGAGCTTCTTTAGAGTTACTTGAGGGAAAAATACTTCCAGGTGTTTTACCACTAATTATTCAATAATTTAGGGATTTTACTATGATAATTGCGGCAAATTTAAAAACAAATCTTACGAGAAAAGAAACTAGTACGTATATAGAAGAGTTAGAGTCATATATAAAGGCAAAGAATATCTTTCAAGAAGTTTTAGTTTTCCCTGCAACTTCAAGTTTAAATGAACATAATGGCAAGGTAATTATTGGTGCTCAAAATGCCTATGCTACTAAGAATGGTGCATTTACTGGTGAAATAGGTTTAGATCACCTAGATGAATTTGGAATTAAAACTATACTCATCGGTCATAGTGAACGTCGTCATACTCTAGGTGAAACACAAGAAGAACTTGTATCAAAGTTTAACTATTATAAAGAATTAGGTTTCAAAATAGTGTACTGTGTTGGAGAACCATTAGAAAAACGTGAAGCTGGTAAAGAGGTAATGATGGATTATATTTCTACGCAATATGAAGGTATTGACACAGAATATAAAAACCTTATAATTGCATATGAGCCTGTTTGGGCAATAGGCACAGGTCTTACTCCTACTTTAGAAGATATAGAAGCAATTCATACAGATTTAAAAGGAAAGTCTACAGCTCCACTTTTATATGGAGGTAGTGTTAAAGTTACAAATGCTAAAGAAGTATTAGAGCTTAATAATGTAGATGGCGTATTAGTTGGTAGTGCTGCACTATATGCTGAACATTTCTGCAGTATGATACAGTACGCTCAAGAAGTTTAAACTTTCCTCTGTTCCACTTTTGTATGGTGGGAGTGTAAAAGTTACAAATGCTAAAGAAGTGTTAAAGCTTAATAATGTAGATGGCATTCTAGTTGGTAGTGCTGCACTCAAAGCAGAAGACTTTTGTAGAATGATTGAATATGCACAGCTAACAAAAGCTTAACCCTCTAAAAAGAATCAAATATATAAGTTATTAATTTGATCACTTATTCCCCTTAGTACCCTTTAGAACAAGATACAATTTTTTTACAAACAAAAGTGGATTAAGTGTAGTGGTAACTTTACTAACGCTAACTACTACATACTTGGCTGAAAAAGTCTCTATATACTTTAAATTGATTGTATTCTATTGATATGATTAAAATTTAATCATATTATTGATTAAAATATATCTTATTGGAGTACAATTAACTTAGAAAACATGTCAATGGGGTTTTAAACCTCTACAACTAATAAGATACCTAGGGTTCCGGTAAAGAAATTTACGTCAGGACCGAGAGCTATCGACCTCTTGAGTAGAGGTTACACGGAGGGATAAAAGCCCGGGAGGTTTTCACCTTTTTGCCGTGTTTATATTTAATCTACTCAGGAGTTTCTTATGAAATCACTCTTTAATACAACATCAAAACTTTTAGTTGCCACATCATTGGTATTAAGTATAGGTACTTCATCTCTTATGGCTGAAGTTAAAGACAAGTTTACAGTTTCCTGGACCATCTATGTTGGTTTTATGCCATGGGATTATGCTCAGCAAACAGGTATTGTTGATAAATGGGCCAAAAAATATGATATCGAAATTGATTTAGTTCAAGTAAATGACTATATCGAATCAATCAATCAATATACATTGGGTAAATTCGATGCTTGTCTTATGACAAATATGGATGCGTTAACAATTCCTGCTGCTGGTGGTGTTGATTCTACTGCACTTATTATGGGTGATTTTTCTAATGGAAATGATGGAATCATTCTTAAAAATACGAATAAACTTTCTGACATAAAAGGTCAAAACGTTAATCTAGTTGAGCTGTCGGTATCTCATTACCTACTTGCACGTGGCTTAGAGTCTGTTGGCTTAAGTGAGCGTGATGTTAGAGTAGTTAATACATCTGATGCGGATATGGTTGCAGCTTACTCATCTAATGAGGTAACAGCACTAGTACCTTGGAATCCACAATTAAGTGAGATTATGAAATCAAAAAGTGCAAATCTTGTTTTTGATTCAAGTAAGATACCCGGTGAAATAATTGATATGCTTGTTGTTAATACTACAACACTAAAAGATAACCCTAAACTAGCAAAAGCTTTAACAGGTGCATGGTTTGAAGTTATGGAACTTATGAAAAAAGGTGATGAAAAAGCACTTACATTTATGGCTGAAGGATCAGGGACTGATTTAGAGGGTTACAAAAGCCAACTTAAATCTACAAAGATGTTTTATGATGCAAAAGAAGCAGTTGAATTTGCAGATAGTGAATCACTACCAGCGGTTATGAAAAAAGTGAGTGAGTTCTCATATGATCACGGTATTTTAGGTGAAGGTGCTCCTAATGCTGAATTTATCGGTATGGAATTTCCAGGTGGTAAAACTTTTGGTGACAAGAAAAATATAAAATTACGTTTTACAGACACTTATATAAAACTTGCTGCTGATGGGAAACTATAGGTAGAACTATGAAACGATTTATGAACCTCCGACCGTCAAAATTGACGGCACTCTTTTTAGGATTGTTACCATTTTTATTTGTTGGAATGTTCTATCTCGTTGCGTCAAACGAGCGTCTTACAAATAATCCAAATGATAAGCTTTTGCCATCAATGGCAAGCTTTTCACAAGCGATTAATCGTATGGCGTTAACGCCTAGTAAAAGAACTGGTGAAATCCTTTTCATAGAAGATACAACATCCTCACTAAAACGTCTCGGTCTCGGGATTCTAATAAGCGCTGCCTTGGCAATGCTTATTGGTATCCCTTTAGGTTTTTTACCCTTTATACGATCCGGATTTTCACCATTTGTAGCGGCAGTATCTATGGTCCCACCTATGGCAATACTACCCATACTCTTTATTGTTTTTGGCATGGGAGAGTTAGCGAAAGTTGCTCTGATTGTCTTAGGTGTCACACCTTTAATCATCAGAGATTTACAACAGCGTGTTTCTGAAATTCCAGAAGAACAGCTAATTAAGGCACAAACCTTAGGTGCTTCAACATGGACAATAGTCATTCGTGTGATTTTACCTCAGATTCTACCAAGGCTATTTGACTCGATACGACTTACCCTTGGTACGGCTTGGATATTTCTTATTTCAGCTGAGGCTATCGCGGCTACTGAAGGATTGGGATATCGTATTTTTTTAGTAAGGCGTTATATGTCTATGGATGTTATTTTGCCTTATGTATTATGGATAACTTTTTTAGCATTTTTATTTGACTACTTACTCAAAAATATGACCTATAAACTTTTTCCTTGGTACTCTGCAGGAAAGGCTGAAAAATGAGTTTAATAACAATAAAAAATCTTTGGAAACTCTATGGCGATAATGTTGTACTTGAGAAGATTAATCTTAACATCAAAGAAGGCGAGTTTTGTACACTTGTTGGTCCTTCTGGATGTGGAAAAAGTACATTTTTAAAGATGTTATTAGGTCAGGAGACACCATCTCGTGGTACTTTTTTACTCGATGGTAAACCTTTTCCTGAAGAACCAAGTATCGAAAGAGGGATAGTCTTCCAGCGTTATTCAGTATTTGAACACTTAACTGTTTTAGGCAATGTATTACTTGCTATTGAACTAAAATCTTCAAAATTGATAGGAAAGCTATTTGGTAAAGAACGTACTAAAGCCAAAAAAATGGCTATGGATATGTTGGACTCAGTAGGTTTAGCTGATTCAGTAAATAAATACCCAAGTGAACTCTCTGGTGGGATGCAGCAACGGCTCTCTATTGCTCAATCTTTAGTTAATAAACCCAGAATTTTGTTATTGGATGAGCCTTTTGGAGCACTTGATCCTGGTATTCGTGCTGACATGCATATCTTAATATTGGATCTATGGAAGAAAAATAATCTAACGATAGTTATGGTCACACATGATCTGCATGAGAGCTTTTATCTTGGATCTCGTCTCTTAGTCTTTGATAAAATTCGACATGATCCGCATGAGCCTAATGCCTATGGTGCTTGTATTACTTATGATATACCCGTAGGTGAAAATGAAGGAGCAAAAATGACAAAAATTGAAAATATAATAGATAAAGGAAAATCAGCATAATGATTACAGAACATAAAAATATTAAATCCGACAGTATTCTCCTAGATGAAGTACTTCCAGGTGGTGCGAAATGGTCAAAGATTATTAAACGTGGTGACAAACTACGTATAACAACTAAGGATGGTTTAGTATCCCTTTCAGCTATGTTTTACAATGCTGATAACACAGCAGAGCGTTTTAACTCAGCAGACACAGTAAAACTTCAGCATAATGCTTATTTTTGTAAAGGAAGAGTTCTTTATTCAGAATTAGGCCGTGTACTTTTATCAATAACAGAAGATACAACTGATGGATTTTTTGATGCAATCACAGGTATAAGTAATCCTCGTATTGTTAAAGAGAATTTTGGTGAAGGTAGTTTTGAAAGTCTCCGTAATCGTTATTATAAAAGTGACAGGGAAAACTTCTTAATCGAACTTGGAAAATATGGTATGGGTAAGCGTGATATGATTCCTGCTATCAATTTCTTTAGAAAAGTAGATGTTAAAGAAGGGAGTAAACTTGAACTATCTTCTACTCGTCCAAAACCAGAGAGTTACATTGAACTACGTGCTGAAATGAATGTTTTACTGGTTCTTTCAAATACACCTCATGTGATGGAAAAGGGTGAATATAACCCTAGTGATGTTCAGCTTACATTGCATAAAGCAGAAGCATTAACACAAGATGATTATTGCATGAATTTTAGTGAACAATCACAACGTGCTTTTATCAATAACGCACGTTATTTTGCCTAAGGAGAAACAGATGAGCAAAACAATAGAAAATGCAATTTATAATGAAAAAGTAGCCGCAGGCGTACCATGGAGTTATGTTGTAAAAAAAGGTCAGACACTACGTATAATTGATCTTGAAGGATGTCAAGCTGTAGATACACTTTTTTACAATGCGAATGACCATGAAGAACGTTACTCAGCTAATGATACTGTGAGAGAACAAGGAAGTATCTTTGTTACAACTGGTACAAAGCTGATTTCTACTGATGATAATGTCTTGATGGAAGTAACTGCAGACACTTGTGGTAACCATGATACAATTGGAGGTCACTGTAGTGCAGAAAGTAATACCGTTAGGTATGCTCATGATAGAAAGTATATGCATAGTTGTCGTGATAATTATCTCTATGAGATTGGTGAACTAGAGATGGATCCTCGTGATTTGACTAATAATATCAACTTTTTTATGAATGTGCCTATTGAAGAAGATGGTTATTTAATTATTGTAGATGGTATTTCTAAAAAAGGTGCTTATGTTGATATGAAAGCAGAGATGGATACTTTAGTATTAGTCTCGAACTGTCCGCAGTTAAATAATCCTTGTAATGCTTTTAATCCAACTCCTGTACAGATGATTATCTGGGAAGACTAAGATCATGAAAACTTTAAGCACTCTTTTGCGTTTTAATGATGCACTTATACCAAACTTAGTCGCATGGATTTATATACTTGTGGCATATATCTCAGGATTTGCTGGGATAATGGCAGATGGTATTGCATTTAATGTACTTGGGGTAATTTTACTTGCCCACAGTATGGTAATTGCAGCATATTTTATCCATGAATGTGCTCATGATTCACTGTTTAAAAAAAATACTCATAATAAGTACTTTGGTGAGATTTTAATGTGGATTACGGGTGCTTCTTACAATACGTATGAAGCGATTAGACATAAGCATGTGCGTCATCATGTTGATCGTGGAGATATCGTTTCTTTTGATTACAGAGAAAAACTATTAAAATATCCTAAAACATTGAAACTTATAAAGGCTCTAGAATACTTATATATTCCAGCAGTAGAAATAATGTTGCATGCTTTAGTTCTTATTCTTCCTTTTATAAAGCCTTCGCGTAAACAATATCGCTTACGTGTTGTTAGTGCTTTGGTTTTACGTATTACTTTTTTTGCTATTTTGGCAAGCTATTCACTTCAGGTTTTATGGCTATATCCTTTAAGTTATCTTATTTTTATGACTGTGATGCGTTTTATGGATGTACATCAACATACTTTTAATCTTCATGAAACGCTTGATATGAAAAGGGGAACAGATGTTGGATCGTACGATAGAGCTTTTGAAGCACGTAATACTTATTCAAATCTAATTTCAGAATCTTATCCGTGGTTGAACTTACTAGTCTTGAATTTTTCATACCATAATGTTCACCATGATCAACAGATTCAGCCCTGGTACCGTTTACCTGCTCTACATGAAAAGCTCTATGGAGATAATACACAACAGGTTTTACCCTTTAGTAATTTACTCAAAAGTTATCATGATTATAGAGTAGCACGTGTATTACATGCAGATCCGGTTGATTTTGATGTTAAAACAGATGAGGGAAGACATTTTATTGGTGTTGATGGTGCCTCATTTTTAACGGCATTTTAAGGAGTCTGTAGTGACACAAGTAAAGAAACTTTGGCCAATACTAACAGGAACGCATAGATATGATAAATCTCTTTCTACTAGAGGACATGGAAAAGGTACCCTTATAGATGTACCTCTCTTAGCTTACCTTATTGAAACATCTAATGGACGCATCCTTTATGATACAGGTTGTGATTACAATAAAATCGCCGACGAAGTAAAACGCAAACAATTTTACGAAAGTGAAGGTTTTGCTTTTGGAGCACCGAGTATGAATAAAGAAGATCGTCTAGAAAACCATTTAGCAGAATTAGGTCTAAAAAAAGAAGATGTAGATTTAGTCTTTTGTTCTCATCTTCATTTTGATGCTGCAGGTGGTCTAAATGAGATGAAGCATGCAGAAGTACATGTACATCAAAAAGAGTTGGATTCAGCTAAGGCTTTAGAAGATGAGGCCTATTTTGCAGAGGATTTTAATGGTCCTATAAATTGGCGTACTTATGATAAAGAGTATGAAATCCTCCCTGGTGTTCGTGCAGTTGAAACGCCTGGACATTCTGCAGGTCATGCATCTCTATTTATTGAACTACGAAAGGGCAAACCAATTTTACTCGCAGGTGATGCAGCAGATTTAATTGAAAATATTGAAAAAGAGATTGCTCCTGGTTTATGTTGGGATAACAATGAAGAGATTGCTCTAGAAAGTATTAGAAAGTTAAAAAGGCTTTCTGTTGAGACTGGATCAGAGATCTGGCCAAATCATGATATGAAACATTTTAAATCAAAAAAACGTGTTTCAAATTATTTTTCATAAGGAGGATTAGATGACGCAAGTAAAGAAGTTTTGGCCAATATTGACAGGAACCCATCGTTATGAAAAAACGCTCTCAACACGTGGACATGGTAAAGGTATTATTATCGATGCGCCTATTTTAGCTTATCTTATCGAGACAGCCAATGGACGTATTCTTTATGATGTTGGGTGTGACTATAACAAGATTGCGGATGAGATAAAACGTAAACAGTTTTATGAGCATGATGGATTTGCTTTTGGACCGCCAAAGATGAGTGAAGAACAACGTCTTACAAACCGTTTAGCAGAATTAGGTTTGCAAAAAGAGGATGTAGATGTAGTTTTTTGTGGACACCTGCATTTTGATCATGCAGGAGGACTCTGTGAGATGTGTCATGCTGAAGTGCATGTCCATGAAAAAGAGCTTCAAGCAGCCAAAGCTTTAGCTGATGAAGCGTACTTTGCCCAAGATTTTGATTGTCCGATTAATTGGCGTATTTATGACAAAGAGTATGACTTAGCGCCAGGGGTTCGAGCCATTGAAACACCAGGACATACAGCAGGTCATATGTCTATGCTTATAGAATTACCAAAGGGTAAACCAATCTTACTCGCAGGAGATGCAGCAGATCTGAGTGAAAATATTGATAAAGAGATTGCTCCAGGTCTGTGTTGGAAAGATAATGAAGCAATGGCAATTGAGAGTATTAGAAAACTAAAAGATATCTCTATTCGGGCAGGTGCTGAGATCTGGCCCAATCATGATATGCGTTTTTTTGAATCAAAAAATTGTTTTCCAAAGTATTTTTCTTAAGGTAGAAGACCTTAGATCTTCACTTCATAAGACGGCTTATGAAAGTATATCGCTCGGGACGGCCCGTAAACTAAACTCTAAGGACAAAAAATGTTTACTAAAGTATTAATCGCAAATAGAGGTGAAATTGCCTGTCGCGTTATAAAAACACTAAAAAAAATGGATATAACTTCTATAGTTGTCTATACTGCAGCAGATGCGGATTCATTACATGTGAGTCTTGCTGATGAATCTTACTATATTGGTCAAGGCTTAGCTAGTGAGAGCTATCTTGATACACAAAAGATTTTAGATATTGCAAAACAAAGTGGAGCTCAAGCTATCCATCCTGGATACGGTTTTTTAAGTGAAAATGCTGCTTTTGCTGATGAGTGTGAAAAAGAGGGTATTACTTTTATAGGTCCTCGCACCGAACATATGAAAAAGTTTGGTCTTAAACATACAGCCCGTGAACTAGCAGAACTCAATAAGGTTCCATTACTTCCAGGTTCGTCTATCCTCTCAGGTTTAGAAGAGGCAAAGCTTGAAGCTAAACGTATTGTTTATCCGGTTATGTTAAAAAGTACAGCTGGCGGTGGCGGTATTGGTATGCAACTGTGTTACGATGAAGCTGAACTTTGTGATGCTTATGAGTCGGTTAAACGTCTAAGTGAAAACAACTTTTCTGATGGAGGAATGTTCTTAGAGAAGTATGTCGCACTTGCTCGTCATATTGAAGTGCAGATATTTGGAGATGGTAAAGGTTTTATAGCAACCTTAGGCGATAGAGATTGTTCAGTTCAAAGACGTAACCAAAAAGTGATTGAAGAGACACCAGCACCTGGTATTAGTGAAGAAACTAGAATCGCACTTTATAAAGCAGCTAAAAGTCTAACAGCATCAGTATCCTACCTCTCCGCAGGTACTGTAGAGTTTGTTTACGACACGACTACTGATGAGTTTTATTTCCTTGAAGTCAACACACGTTTGCAAGTTGAACATGGTATTACCGAAGAGGTAACAGGTGTAGATTTAGTGGAGTGGATGATTCGTCAAGCTTATGGTAAAAACCCTTCTCTATATGAGTATAAACATGCTCCAAAAGGTCACTCGATTGAAGTTCGTATTTATGCAGAAGATCCGGCTAAAAACTTTCAACCATGTTCAGGTATCTTAACTAACGTAAACTTTGCTAAAGATATACGATGTGATACCTTTATCGAAACAGGGCTTGAAGTTTCTGCTTTTTATGATCCAATGATCGCTAAGCTTCTTGTCAAAGCTGACAACAGAAAAGAGGCTTTAGAAAAAATCTCTCAAGCTATTGATGAAACAGCTATAGACGGTATAGAAAGCAACCTAAGATATTTAGGAGCTATTGTTAGATCAGATGTTTATAAAAAAGGTGAACAGACAACGAAATATCTAAACAGTTTTGAGTATCAAGCAAATTCTATTGATGTTCTTCGTCCAGGTACACAAACGACAGTTCAAGACTACCCTGGTCGTACAGGTTATTGGGATATTGGGGTTCCGCCATCGGGTCCTATTGATAACTTTAGTTTTCGTTATGCAAACAAGATCGTTGGTAATAGTGACAAAGCATCGGGACTTGAGATTGCTATTTCAGGGCCAACACTTCGTTTTAATTGTAATACTGTTATCGCTTTATGTGGAGCAGTAATCGATGCTTCTTTAGATGGTGAAGTTATCAATATGAATGAAGCGATTACAATTAAAGCAGGCTCTACATTAAAACTAAAAAAAGTTCATAGTGGAGGCTTTAGAACCTATTTAGCTCTTCGTGGTGGTTTTGATTTACCCCAATATCTTGGTTCATGTGCGACATTTACTCTAGGTCAGTTTGGAGGTCACGCTGGACGTACTCTTATCTCTGGGGATGTTTTACACCTTGGAACACAAACAGAAGGTGAAGTAGTAACAAAAGCCACAATACCTCACAAAGAATATGCTAACACTTGGAAAATTGGTGTTCTTTATGGACCTCATGGAGCTCCTGACTTTTTTACTAATGATGACATTAAAGCTTTTTTTGAAGCTGATTGGGAGATCCATTACAATTCAAACCGTACAGGTATTCGTCTGATTGGTCCAAAACCTCAGTGGGCGAGAACTGATGGTGGTGAAGCAGGACTTCACCCTTCAAATATTCATGATAATGCGTATGCTATTGGTGCAGTGGACTTTACTGGAGATATGCCTGTAATCTTAGGCCCTGATGGTCCAAGTTTAGGTGGTTTTGTTTGTCCTGTTACGATTGTCAATGCAGAATTATGGAAGATGGGACAACTCAGAGCCGGAGATAAAGTAAAATTTATTCCAATAGAACATGAGACAGCTAAGCAAATGATTGTCGCACAGGAAAAGGCTCTGTCTACGCTAACAACGTATGACGAGACGACTTTTTTAAATTCAAAACCCATAGGAACACCGATTTTATATACTGATGAAGGTGAAGAAGATCTTCCTTCTATTGTGATCCGTCAATCAGGCGATAGTAATATTCTTATTGAATATGGTGAAATGCAGCTAGATATTGAGTTACGTTTTCGTGTACATGTACTAATGGAAGCGCTTAAAGAAGCTGCAATTGAAGGTGTAACAGATATCACACCGGGTATTCGTTCTTTACAAATTCACTTTGAACCAAAAATATGCGACAGAGCAGATCTTATCGAACGTATTAAAAAGGTGGAACTTACTCTTCCTTCAACAGACGATATAAAAGTACCTGCTCGAATTGTACACTTACCATTATCATGGGATGATGAATCTACCCGTGTTGCGATTGACAAGTACATGAAAACTGTACGTTCAAATGCTCCATGGTGCCCAAGCAATATAGAATTTATACGTCGTATGAATGGACTTGAGAGTATAGAAGATGTAAAAAAGATTGTTTTTGATGCAAACTATTTAGTCATGGGTCTCGGTGATGTTTATCTGGGAGCTCCAGTAGCTACACCACTTGATCCAAGACATAGATTGGTCACGACTAAATATAATCCTGCCCGTACATGGACACCTGAAAATGCTGTAGGTATTGGTGGAGCTTATATGTGCGTATATGGGATGGAAGGTCCTGGTGGTTATCAGTTTGTCGGACGTACTGTACAGATGTGGAATCGTTACCGTCAAACAGCTAACTTTATTGAGCAAAAGCCATGGTTACTTCGTTTCTTTGATCAGATTAAATTCTATGAAGTAGACGCCGATGAGTTACATAAAATGCGTGAAGACTTTCCTCGAGGTCGAGTAGAATTAAAAGTCCAAGAGACAAGTTTTTCACTTAAAGAATATAAAGCATTTCTTGATACAAACGAAAGTTCTATTAAGAGCTTCAAAAAGACTCAGCAAGATGCTTTTGAAGAAGAACGTCAGATGTGGGAACGTACAGGACTTGCTAACTTCACAACTCAAAGTGCAGATGTTCAGACAGAGAAAATAGAAGTGATTGAAATTGGGGGTAATGCTGAAGCTATTGAGTCTCCGATTCAAGGAAGTCTTTGGAAAGTGATTGCTAAACTCGGTGATGTAGTTGAAGAAGGAGAAGTTCTAGCTATTGCAGAAGCGATGAAGATGGAAGTGGATATTGAAGCTCCAGAACATGGAAAGATTACTCAAGTACTTTGTAGTGAAGGTGAAAATATCTCAGCAGGAAAGATGCTTTTTGTTATAGAACCGATTGAGAAGGAAGACTAATGAAACTCGAAAATTTTAAAACAATGTGGGGTTTCGAAGGAAACTTTGAAATAGCTTGTATTGAAGCTAAAGAAGCTGGATTTGAAGGTATTGAAGGACGCGCACCTTTGGATCAAGATCAACGAGATTACTGGAAGCAATGTCTTGAAAAATATGAACTTGCATTTATTGGTGAAATAGTCACAGGGGGCGATTTTGTACCTTTACGCCATCACAGTGTAGAAGAACATATTAATGATGTTGCAACAGGTATAAACAACTCACTAGAACTTAACCCTCGTTTTATGAACTGTATGGGCGGCTGTGATGCTTGGAGTGAAGAAGATAGCATTATATTTTTTAAAGGGGCTATTGAGATTGCTGAGTCTTTTGGTATTGAAATCTCATTTGAGACACACCGTAGTAGATCACTCTTTACTCCATGGGTAACTAAACGTATGGTAGAAGCAGTCAAAAATATGAAATTAACTTTAGATATCAGTCACTGGTGCGTGGTCTGTGAACGCTTAATGGATACAGAGCTAGATACTATTAAAGCAATTGCCCCTCATGTACACCATTTTCATGCCCGTGTAGGTTACGCTCAAGGAGCACAAGTTCCACATCCTGCTGCACCTGAATATCAAGAAGCACTGCTTTCTCATCAAGAGTGCTGGGAGATTGCATGGGATTCACAAAGGGCCAAAGGTATGAATATTATAACTATGACACCTGAATTTGGTTCAGATGGATATCTACACACACTCCCATTTACCAATGTCCCTGTAGCAGATCTTTGGGAGATAAACACATGGATGGCAAAAACTGAAAATACTCATTTCAATGATTATCTTCAAAAGCAGAACTAAGATGCAAGAAAAACTTCCTATTTTTGCTTTAATTGGTGCTTCTATACTTTGGGGATTATCATGGTTACCTTTAAAGGGAATTAATGAGATGGGTATTGATGGAATAGCACTGATCTTTTGGGCATATGCTCTTTTAAGTTTAGTGATTACGCCTTTACTTATTAAAAATTTCTCTATCTGGAGAGAACATATAAAAATGATGCTTCTCATTGCATTTTTTGGTGGTGGAGCAAATCTAGCCTTTACCTATGCCATAATAAATGGAGAAGTTATTCGTGTGATGGTACTCTTTTATTTACTCCCTGTATGGGGTGTTGCTGGTGGACGTATTTTTCTTAAAGAACATATTGACAGATGGAGATATTTAGGTGTCTTTTTAGCTATAAGTGGTGCTTTTTTAATTCTTGGTGGTTTTGAGGCACTTAATGCCGTTCCATCATGGATAGACCTTATTGCCTTAGTGTCAGGACTTTTCTTCGCTATGAATAATCTTCTTTTTAGAGCTGCTCAAGCTATACCCGTAAGCTCCAAGTTAGGAAGTATGTTCTTTGGCTGTTTCACACTTGCTACATTATTTTTACTAGCAGGTGTAGAACAGTTTCCTACAGAAGTTGAAGATAATGCATGGCTTATGCTTTCACTTTATGCTTTGTTATGGCTTCTTGTAGCAAACATTGGATCACAATGGAGTGTGACACATATGGAAGCAGGACGTTCTTCAATTATTATTATTTTAGAGCTCATTGCTGCGGTAATTTCAGCGACACTTATTGCAGGTGAAATCATGACACCTCTTGAATATATGGGTGGAGGACTTATTATGACGGCAGCTTTTATAGAAGCTTTTCGCACCAAAAATGATGACGCACCAGTGACAACACTTAATTAAAGGACAGATAATGAATATTTCAGACTTAAGAAAAGCCTATAAAGAGAAAAGCCTTACAGCGAGATCTCTAATAATGCAGATCAAAGAACGTATTAAAATACATGAAGATAACCCTATCTGGATTTATACTCTTAGTGATAGTGAATTAGAGCCTTACCTAACACGACTTGAAGAATGTGAACCAAGTTCTTTACCTTTATATGGGATTCCATTTGCTATTAAAGACAATATTGATCTTGAAGGTATTCCGACAACAGCAGGGTGTCCTGATTATAGTTATGTGCCAAAAGAATCTGCCTATGTTGTTAGCTGTCTTATTGAAGCAGGTGCGATACCTATTGGAAAGACTAATCTTGATCAGTTTGCAACAGGACTTGTCGGCACTCGTTCACCTTATGGAGCATGTCAAAACAGTATAAATGCTAAATATATCTCAGGTGGTTCTAGTTCAGGGAGTGCTGTGAGTGTTGCTTTAGACATGGCAGTTTTTTCACTAGGAACAGACACAGCTGGTTCAGGACGTGTGCCAGCTGCATTTAATAATCTTGTAGGGATAAAACCATCCAAAGGTATTTTAAGTACTTCGGGTGTTGTTCCTGCGTGTAGAAGTCTTGACTGTGTTTCTATCTTTGCAAAAGATACCAAAGATGCAAGAGAAGTTTTTGATGTAGCAGTCTCTTTTGATACCTTGGATCCATACTCAAGAGTGATGCCAAAAACACAAAAGAGTGTGGAGACAACTTTTTCTTTTGCCATACCAAAAGAAGATCAATTAAAGTTCTTTGGAGATAAAGAGGCTGAGGTATTGTATAAAAATGCTATCAAGCGTTTTGAAGAGATGGGAGGAGTAGCAGTTGAAATAGATTTTTCTCCAATGCTTGAAGCTGCAAACCTTCTCTACTACGGACCATGGGTAACAGAGCGTTATGTAGCTCTAAAAGATATGATAGAAACAAAACCCGAAAGTTTTATAGAAGTGACAAAAACTATTATTTTATCTGGAAAAACAAAAAGTGCTGAAGATTATTTTAATGCTGAGTATAAACTCAAAGTTTATAAACGTCAAGCGGATATATTAATGGATAAAGTCGATTTTGCTTTAACTCCTACAACAGGAACTATTTATACTATTGATGAAGTCAATGCAGATACTGTTGAACTTAATTCAAATCTTGGTTATTACACAAACTTTATGAACTTACTTGATTTTTCTGCCTTTGCTATTCCTGCAGGATTTAGAAAAAATGAGATGCCGTTTGGAGTAACACTTTTTGCAGAAGCATTTGAGGATAGAAAGCTTATGGAGTTAGGAGAAAAATTTATCTTAAAGGATTCCAATGTCTAAAAAAATAGAAGTAGCAGTATGTGGTGCACATATGAGCGGATTAGCTCTTAATTATCAACTTGTGGAGTTACATGCAACTTTACTCAAAGCCACAAAAACAGCTAAGGGTTATAGACTTTTTGATATTCCAGATAAAGTCCCAGCACGTCCAGGAATGATTAGAGATCAAAAGAGTGCAGTATCCCTTGAGTTAGAAGTATGGTCTATGCCTTTGGAAAATTTCGGGGCTTTTATGATGAAAATTGTTTCACCTTTATGTATAGGAAGCGTTATACTTGAAGATGAGAGTGTAGTGTATGGTTTTCTTTGTGAGAGTGATTACCTTATTGGGGCTAAGGAGATTACAGGTTATGGTGGTTGGAGAGAGTATCTTACGACAAAGTAAACTACTCATCTTTATATAGTGGAAGTGTGAAAGTTACAAGTGCAAAAGAAGTACAAGAATTGCACTTGTAGATGGCTTTTTGGTTGGGGGGGGGAAAAGTACTAGATGTTAAGACTTTTCTTCTATGATTCAATTTACTCAAATATCGAAACCTTTTAAATAAGCAGTTAATTGATTAATTTTTAATCATTTTTCTGTATTCATCTTCTCTCCAGTCAGCTATAATTTTCCTATAACAAATATACTAAAGGAAAGTAAATGAAATCAATCAAGTTAAGTATAGTAGCTGCTTTATTAGCAACAACAGGTGTAGTAACAAGTGTATCAGCAGATGATTTAGAAGTAAGTGCAAATGTTGCATTAACAAGTAACTATGTATGGAGAGGTATGACTCAAACTGCTAATTCGCCAGCTGTTCAAGGTGGAGTAGATTTAGGATATAAAGGTGTATATGCTGGTGTATGGGGTTCAGCTGTAGATTTTGGTAATGGTAGTACTGGTGGTAGTACGGCATCATCAGAATTTGATATTTATCTAGGATATGCAGGTGAAGTTGATAAGTTTTCTTATGATGTAGGTCTTATTCAATTTATGTATCCAGGCGATACTGATAGTTTAAACTTTGCAGAAGCGTATCTAACTTTAGGGTATGACTTTGATGTTTTATCTGTAAGTGCAATGTATGCTCTTGGTCTAGATACTGATAAAGTAGCTAATGACGCTGGAAATGGTTGGGAGCCAGGTGATGCTTGGGAACTTGGTGTATCTATTCCATTACCAGCTGAGATTACTTTAGATGGTGCGTATGGTGAGTATGATGATAAAGGTACACTTAATACAACTGTAAATAATTTTGGTGAATACTATTCAGTTAGTCTTGCAAAATCATTCGGTAAGTTTGATTATTCTTTAGCTTATACGGGTATGGATTTCGAAGTGTCAGAAGCTAATGGTGGTTCAAAAGACCAAGACAACCTAGTATTTACAGTAGCTACAAGCTTCTAGAATAAATAAACCTAGTACTCAATTCTTTTCCCTTGTACGGGTTGAGATACTAAATAAGATTAAATATAATTTTTCAATCGTTTTCGTATATGAGAAGTAGTATCGAGACATACTACTTCTTTTCCCCTTGTTTTAGGAGTTGTAGATAGTCGCTACCGCTTCTTTTTTTCAAACAATTGAATATACTTTCACAATTTTGTTATAATCCCTTTATGATAACACTTCTTAAAAAACTTTCATATATTTTTTTCATGCTAGTACTAATATCAATTATCTCATTTTTAGCTATCCATTCCGCACCAAATAGTTTTTTTGGAGCAGGTGAACTTAATCCAAATATGACAAAAGAAGCCATTGAAAAATTAAAAGCTGTGTATGGTTTAGATAAATCTCTAAGTATGCAGTATATTGATTGGGTAAAAAATATCGCTACACTTAATTTTGGTATCTCTTTTGTATCTGGTCAAGATGTAAGTACTGAGATACTTAAACGTCTTCCAGTTACTTTGATTATGAATATTACTGCGCTTATTGCAGTGTTTGGTATCTCATTGTTTTTAGGTGTAAAGGCAGCTTTAGAATATGAGAAAAAAACAGATTATATTATTCGTCAAATTTCTTTAGTCTCTTTTTCTATGCCTTCTTTTTATCTAGCACTTTTATTTATTATATTTTTTGCAGTTAACTTAGATTTCTTCCCTATATCGGGTTTACATTCCATCGAAGAAAAAACAGGAGTATCTTATTATACAGATATGGCTTGGCACTTAGTGCTTCCTGTAGGAGTTATGATTTTTGTTGGACTTGGAAGTATGATTATTTATGTACGTTCTCTCACTTTAGAAATTCTCAAAAGTGATTATTATTATTTTGCACTTTCTCGAGGTTTAAAAAAGGATCAATTACTACGATATTATATATTGCCAAATTTACTTCCACCTATAATTACACTTCTTGGGCTTTCTTTACCAGGACTCATTGGTGGAAGTGTAATACTTGAATCAATATTTGGAATTGAAGGGATGGGACAGCTCTTTTTTATGAGTGCTTTATCTCGAGACTATCCAATAATTATGGGGACTTTGATGATTACTTCGTTTCTAACATTACTTGGAAATATGTTAGCGGATTTAATCCTTTTAAGATTAAATCCTTATATGAAACGAACGTAAATAATTTAGCTAAATAAAGCCTCTAGTGCATCAACGCCATCTTTACTTTCTTGGATTTCACCAGTTTCTTCATTTGTGGTAGCATCATTTTCAACTAGCTCGATATTCATACCAGTCAGCATAGATGCTAAACGAATATTGATACCACTTTTTCCAATCGCTTTAGATTTTTGATCAGCGGGAAGAGTAATGATAGTTTTTTCATTTTCGCCCTCTGCATTTTTCACAATTTCAACATGGGAGATAATAGCTGGACTCATTGTACGAGAAACAAATAGCTCTGTAATGTCAGTATATTCGATACAGTCAATATTTTCGCCAATTAGCTCATCACTTACAGCGTTAATACGAACACCTTTAACACCAACAGTAGCACCAACAGCATCTACTTGAGGATGTGTTGAGATAAGTGCGATTTTAGCACGCTCACCAGGAATACGAGCAGATCTCTCAACGATAACTGTACCATCAGCAATCTCAGGAACTTCAAGTGCTAGTAGTGCTTCTAGAAATTTAGGTGAAGTACGTGAAAGCTCAATCTGGATACCATTTTCTTTGTCCATGTTTACACGACGAACGACTGCTTTAATATGATCTCCAACATCAAATATTTCGCCTTTGATACGGCTTTTCATAGGTAAAACAGCTCTTACTTCATCTACTTCTATATATGTAGACTGTTGTCCATCAACTCGTGTTACACGACCAGAGACTAGATTTCCTATTTTAGATTTATACTTGTTAAAAAGTTCATCTTCTACAAGTCTTTGGATGTGAAATTCAATCTCACGGTGAAGTTGTGAAGCTCCTGTTCTACCATAGTCTTCTAATGAATGCTCATCTTGAAGTTGATCTCCAACTTCTACTTGGTCATCATATGCTTTTGCATCACTAAGTGACATATAAGCAGGGTCTACATCACCTTCTTCTGTGTATAAATCTTCATTGTCATCAGCTAGTACAGTAATAATTTGGATAAGATTAATAGTTTTTGTATCTTCATCTATTTGTGCTTCAAAAGCGAAATCTTTATTAATAACTCTTTTGGCCGTTTGTACAAATGCTGTTTTAAGTGATTCAAGAACTTTTTCTGGTTCAAGACCTTTTTCATGTGCGATTGCATCTGCAATATCTAATATTTTTTCCATTAATATGCCTTTATTCAGGTTGTTTCACAAAAAATAAAATGTTAAGTTTGGGGGATTTCTTATGAAGTAGGAGAATTATATCCAAAGTAGTATAAAAACATCTTTAATACATTTTTTAGTAGATTTAAAGTATAATGCAAAACTTTTAAAATGATAAAGAACTAAGGATATATTTGATGAACTTAAAATTCGCAAGAACAGAGATTGAACAAAAACCAAAAAAGGCTGAATTAGCTAAAATTGAAGCTAGTGTTGAAAAAGAAGAGAGTGTAATTTTTTACTTTGATAGAGATAATTCTCACAAAGACTTACTTGAACTTCAAGGACACTTTGAAGAAAAAGGTAAAAGTTTTTACATGAGTGAAGTAAAATATGGTCTTTCAGACAATGAATACATGTACCAAGTACACATCGTAAACTAGGGAAACTATATTGAGTAAGTTATTATTTATTGAGACTCTTGGTTGTGCTATGAATTCTCGTGATTCAGAGCATATGATTGCTGAATTGCATGAAAAAGAGGGCTTTGTTACTACTGAAGATTACAAAGAAGCTGATTTGATTTTAATAAACACTTGCTCAGTTCGTGAACGTCCAGTTCATAAACTTTTCAGTGAACTTGGTGGATTTAACAAGCATAAGAAAAAAGGTGCCAAAATAGGTGTCTGTGGTTGTACAGCTTCACACCTAGGTGAAGAAATAATCAAAAAAGCACCTTATGTAAACTTTGTTTTAGGTGCTAGAAATGTTTCTAAAATAAGTGAAGTTTTACATAAAGATAAAGCTGTTGAGATAGATATAAACTATGATGAGAGTGAATTTGCTTTTAAAGATTTTCGCTCTTCACCGTTTAAGGGTTTTATTAACATCTCAATAGGATGCGATAAATCTTGTACTTTTTGTATCGTACCAAAGACTCGTGGGGATGAGATATCTATCCCTGATTCTTTAATCATTAAAGAAGCCCAACGTTTAGTTGGTGCAGGAGCTAAAGAGATTTTTCTTTTAGGTCAAAATGTTAATAATTATGGTCGTCGTTTTTCCGGAGACCATGAAAAAGTAAATTTTGCAGAGCTTTTAAGAAGGCTAAGTAAGATTGATACTTTAGAGCGAATTCGCTTTACTTCACCACATCCTTTTCATATGGATGATGAATTTATAGAAGAATTCTCATCAAACCCGAAAGTTTGTAAGTCAATGCATATGCCATTACAAAGTGGTTCTACAAAAGTTCTTAAAGATATGAAAAGAGGCTATTCTAAAGAGTGGTTTTTAAATCGTGTAGGAAAATTAAAGACCATGTGTCCGGAAGCTACGATTTCTACAGATATTATTGTAGGTTTTCCAGGCGAAAGCGATGAAGACTTTGAAGAAACTATTGATGTTATGAAGCAAGTACAGTTTGATCAAATATTTTCATTCAAATACTCTCCAAGACCACAAACTGAAGCAGAGCATTTTACTAATGTAGTTGATGATGAAGTTGCCTCTGATAGACTTGCTTTCTTACAGTCACTTAATAATGAAATCGTAGACACAAACCATGAAAAACTTCTTGGCAATACTTATAGAGTTTACTTTGAAACTCTTCACCGTGATGGTCATGTAGCTGGAAGAAGTGATAATAATATTGTTATAAAGGTAAATGGAAGCGAAGAACTTCTTGGTCAATTTAGAAATGTTAAAATTACCACAATAGGAAGAACAATTTTAACTGGCGAAGTTATTGCTTAAAAAAACTTTTCGCTTTCTTGGAGTTATTGTTCTACCTGTAATAGCTTCTCTTCTCATTCGACTTCTCTCTCTAAGTAATAAAAAGGTTTTTCATGCACCAGAAAACCTTGGTAAAGAGCAGTTCATTATGGCCTGTTGGCACGGTGAACTCCTAATGATTCCTTATGCATATACAAAATACAGAAAAAAGCCTCATGTGAAATTACTTATCTCAGAACATTTTGATGGAAACTTAATTGCAAAAACATTGGGTTTTTTTGGATTTGGGACTATTCGAGGTTCAAGTACAAGAGGTGGAGTGAAAGCTCTTATCTCAGCGATTAAAGAGATAAAAAATGGCTATGATTTAGGGATAACTCCTGATGGTCCTAAAGGTCCAAGACATGTTGTTCAAGATGGTATTATTGTTATGGCACAAAAAGCAAAGGTTAAAATTACACTTGTAGAGATTAAACCAAGCTCGTATTGGCAATTAGGTTCTTGGGATAAATTTGTAATTCCAAAACCATTTGGTATAATAAACTATTATATCAGTGATTTAATAGATGTGACTGATATCCCCTTAATTGAGGCTAAAAAACTAGTGCAAGAAGGATTGTTATCTCATGAGTAGTAAATTAATGGTTCCAGTTGTTGCATTATCAATTATGTTGTTGATGGGAATATACTTCTTAGTAAACCCATCGTATGAGAAATCAATCAAAGCAAAGTATTACTTTGAAACTGGAAAATATAAAGAGGCTTTAGTCCTCTCTCGTGAAGCTTTCTCTGAGGATCAATACAATCGTATGGCAGCAACTGTAATGGCACAGTCTATAACGTCGCTTAAGTATGTAAAGTATATTAATATGGGTAAAAGCTATATCACTCAGATTGATAAGATTGCACAACATAAGTATATATCAGATGCAGATAAGGCAAAGATTAGGATTATTTGTGAAATTATGATTGCTTCCTATATTAAGCTTGCTCCTAGTGTCATAACGGATGATAAACTGGTTGAAGATTCCGCGTATTATTATCAAAAGTTTGAGAAACTTCTTGAAAAAGTTATTAAGTAAATATAAAAAACAATTTTTAGAATCATTAGAAAACTTAAGAGGTTATTCTGACCTTACTATTAAAAGTTATGATGAAACACTTCAAGAATGTGCATTATATGTGCAGCTAATAGAAGAAAATAATACCATTTTAATAGACTTAATGCCATATCGGATACAAATAGCAAAGCTTAATGCAAAGACTATCTCGAGAAAGCTAAGTAGTATTCGAACCTTCGTTTCATATCTCAATGACAATAAAATAAAGTGTACTTTAAAAGCAGATGATACAATAAAAGTAGCCAAAACACTTCCTAAGCCAATTCCGCATAAACATATACTACAAGCTTTAGAAAAATCAACTAAAGAGGAATGTTTAATCATAACAATACTCTATACTCTGGGTTTAAGAATCTCAGAACTCTCTTCACTCAAACTTGAAGATATATCAAATGAATGGATTCGAGTTCTAGGTAAAGGTAACAAGCAAAGAGATATACCACTTTTACATGAGACAAAAAAATCAATTGACGAGTATTTAAGTGAAAAACAGCCAAATAAATTTCTTTTTGAAAAAAGTGGCGAAAGATTAAGCGAAAATAGTTTAAGATATATAATTACTAAAGTCTTCAAAAGGGTTGCCTTGAAAGTTACGCCACATCAACTTCGCCACTCTTTCGCAACTTCTCTATTAAACAATAATGCACGTATTTCTGATGTCAGTGAATTACTTGGCCACTCTTCTATGGCAACAACCCAAATATATACAAAATTAGGGAGTGCATTAAAGCAACAAAATTACAATAAAGCTCACCCTTTATGTATGAGTGAAGATGATGTTTAGCAAGTTTTATGAAGGGCTGTATCTCAAAGCTCTTGTAAACATTGTTATAGGCCCTTCTAAAACTCTTGTATACATTGAGATGCTAAACAAAGAAGGTATTGTACATTCATACGAAGAAGAATTTGATACAAAGTATTTGAGTACTGAAATGCATGCATATATTCAATCGAATATAAAAGAAACACCATATTTTTATATAAGTATTTTAGATAATTCAACTTCGCAAGGTGCCTTGCCAACATGTTCAAAGCACAGGACTGGATACTTTTATGATTTAAGTGCAAGTGAGTATAAGTGCTATAATGATAAATGGACATATTATACTTCAAAGATTGATGTGTACGAGATGGAAAAAGTATATAAAAAAATTGGTGTAGATTTCATCTTTTCACCATTTTTGATTTTGGCAAACTTTTTCAAAGATAAAATAAATACACACTTAGCGATGTTTATTTTGATAGAAGAAGGTGCGCTCTCTCTTAGTATATTTGAAAATTCTGAGCTTTTATTTGCAGAGTATCTTGACTTGCAAGTAGAAGTTTTAAGTGATGATTTAGTTATCGATGGGAATGATATTGAAGATGGGATGCTTGATGAAGAAGATTCTATTGATTTGGATGATATTGATTCTATTGATGGAATAAATGACTTAGATGAACTTGACAGCTTTGGAGATATAGCAGACCTTGATTCTATAGATGAAATTGATGAGTTTGATGATACAAAAGATGTAGAAGAAGAACTCGCTGAGAGTGAAGATACTCAAGAATTTCCTACTCAAGAGAGTAGTGGTCTCAATGAGGACTATCAAAGGTTCTCACTCATCCAAGATTCAGTGAACCATTTTTACCAAAGTGAAAAATTTGAGAGTGAGTTTATAGAAAATGTTTATGTCGGTGATGGAGTTGGTGTAAGTGGAGATTTGAAAAAGTATCTTGAAGAAGAGATGTTTTTAAATGTGTATATACGCCATGTTAATTTAGCAGCAGAGCTTTGTGATATGACAAAGATGGAATTGTCATGAAATATAGTTATATAAAGCCAAGAAAAAAGTCACTTTTTACTCCAGATATGCAGCTCCTTGGAGTCTTTTTCGGAATTACAATTTTTATGTTACTTTGCACATATCTTTTTTTAGTATTTAAAGATTATAGATTTACTCAAGATAGAATAGATATTATTGAACTCAGAGAAGAAACATCTAGTGAAATTAATCTCATAGAAAAAAATATTCTGTTTATTCAAGAAGAACAAGTTCTTTCTGAAAGTATATTTACAAAAAATACGGTCTTAAAAGATTCTATATCAAATATGTTTGATTTAGTCCCACAAAGAATCACGCTCTCCGAAGCAAAGCTTTTGGAAAACGGTTTAGTTCTTTATGGTATTACTCCAAATAAAGATATTTATAACTTTATGCTTCAAGCTCCTCTTCGTTCTATATTTCACCGTACATACAGTAGCTTCTATCCAGTTAAAAATGGATGGCTACGTTTTGTGTCGACAAACTATATAGATAAAGAAGAAGAGAGTGAAGAAGAAGAATATGAAGAGGATGTAGAATATGAAGATTAATATTTCACGACAAAATTTATATCTATTATCTCTATCTGTATTTCTGCTTCTTTTCGTACTTGTATTTGCTTTTGCACTTTTAATTCCAGAGGGAAAAGAGTACCGTAATAAACGAGCAGATCTAAAAAAAGAGAATAAAGAACTCAAAAAGTATCAAAACTTTAGAGATGATGTTTTAGATCAACTAACAGATCTTAAAAGTGAAAACAGAAATGTAATAGCTGCCTTTGATAGAAGTTTCGATGCTCTAAGATTTGAGAAGATGCACAGAAATTATTTTAATTCTCTAAAGGTAGAAGAAAAAATCCAACTTGAAAATGATAATACATTTTCAGTATATGAAGTAAACACAACATCTCAGATTAATTCACCAAAAAGTTTTTATGATTTTCTTGATGCAGTCAACAAAAGTGATTGGATTATTAGTATAAACTTCCCAATCCATTTTAAGCGAGAAGCTGAGATGATACGTTCAAGTTTTACAATGAAAGTGTATGGTATTGCAATGGATAGTAACACTACAGACTCAAACTTGAGTAAGTAGTTCTTTTACCCTTTCAAAGGCACTCTGATTTTTATACAGAAAGCTTCGTAGTTTCGGTTCAATTTTTAAAACTCTACATTCTTCTTTAAATTCTTTTGGAATAGTATGTACTTCAGTAATACATGGAAGTATAAATACAAATCCATGTTGTTGATTGACTAAATACCTTCTCCCAAGGTTTGCTACTGCTTTATTTTTCAAAAGGTCTCTCTCGCTAGAACTTGGCATGTAAGAGTTTTTTTTGAGAAACTTGTCTATGGCGAAAATATCAGCACGTTTATTTTGGGTACTTTGAAAATAGGCTAGTTCACCAATCATTTGAATCTCAATCTCCTGGATTAAATCTTCTTTATCTTCATCAATGTACTCGAAGCTTTTTTTAATTCCACTTAGAAATTTTTTTAAAAGTGGATTTGCGAACTTATGTCTGAATGTATTTCTTTTTATTGTTTCGTCCAAGTTTGTTTTGTCCTCAAAGTATTTTATATTATGTTCTAGTAAGTAAGGTATTAATTCTTGTTTATCAAGGTGTAAGAGAGGTCGTATGAGCGTATAGGCCTCTCGTTTGTCGCTTTCTTTCATGCCTGCGAGCTCGACACAACCAGCACCTTTGCAAAACTGCATAAGCATCCATTCGAATCTATCACCTAAATGATGTGCTGTGATAAGATTGTGATATTTTTCTTCTTTTATAATTGTAGCGAAAAAATTGTATCTAATCTCTCGTGCAGTATTTTCAAAGTTTTTTTGAATCTTTTTTGCCTTATGAATAAAGCATTGTATATCATATGTTTGAGCTAGCTTTTTGGCATAGAGAACTTCATCTTTACTTTGTTCACGCACACCGTAGTCAACAATTGCTATATCAAATCTGATGTTAGCATCACGAAGTAAAAAAAATAATGCAGTTGAGTCTACTCCTGCAGAAAATGCTAGGAGGTTTTTTTTATTTTTAAGAAGTGTGAGGGAAGAATTTTTAAGCATTATCCACAGTAGCAGTTAAAATATTTCCTACTAATTCAGTTACTTTAGCTTTATATATTTTTCCGTAAATTAAATCTTCATCTTTACTTCTATCATTTATATATATTTCACCGTCAATTTCAGGTGCCCATAGAGTTTTTCTTGCACTTAAAAGGTACTCATGCTCATCGCTTTGGCCATCAATAACAAGTTCAATCTCAGTTGCGATTTCTTTGGATAAAGATTTTTGCATACACTCATCTGTAATAGCACCCAAAATATCAGCACGCTCAGCAATAACTTCAGCAGAAATCTTATCTTCCATATCAAAAGCAGATGTAGTCTCTTCATCAGAGTATGAAAATACATTTACTCTATCAAAGCCAAAATTTTGAGCAAAGTCACACATTTCATCAAACATCTCTTGCGTTTCATTTGGGTGTCCAACAATAAAGCTTGTTCTTACAAAAGAGTTTGGAAGACTTCTCATAAAGTTTAAAAGTTCAAGTGTCTTATTTTTACCAAACCCACGTTTCATCATACGTAGCATATCATCATTTATATGTTGAATTGGCATGTCAAAATAATTGTGAAATACTTTACTTTTCGCTATGTTTTTAAGAAGAGCCATACTTGTAGTACTTGGGTATAGGTAAAGAATTCTTGCAGATTTTACACCATCAATTAATTCTATTCTTTGGATTAAAAGACTTAGTCCATCTTTGACATTTTGATCTCGTAGGTAAGAGCTTGAATCTTGAGATACAAAAGAAAAGTCATAATAACCTTTCTTTACCAAGCCTTCAACTTCTTTAGCAATGGAATCCAGGTTGCGAGAGTTTAGTTTACCTTTAAAAGAAGGAATTGCACAAAAGCTACATGTTTGATTACAACCTTCTGAGAGTTTTATATATGCATGATACGAAGAACCAGTAACTACACGTTCAGCACCATCTATAAGGTATACTTTATCAGAAAATCTACTTTTTTTCTCTGTTAAAAGTTCATCAATATTTTCATAGTCCCCAACCCCTGTGAAGATATCAACTTCGGGTATTTGTTGCATTAAGTCATCTTGATATCTTTCACTTAAACATCCAGCCATTACTAAAAGAGAGTCTTCTTTTCTCGCTTCATGAAGAGAAAGAACAGTGTTTACAGACTCTTCTTTTGCCGCGTCAATAAATCCACACGTATTTACGATGATAACATCAGCATTTTCACTTTCATCAGTAAGCTCAAAATGCTGAAGCTTACCCATCATGACTTCTGTATCGACAAGATTTTTTGTACACCCTAAAGAAACGATGTGGAGTTTGTTTGACATAGTTACTACTTTGAATTAAATTATTTTCTTATTATATCTAATTATCTTTTTTTGCTTCTGTATAAGAAGTGAAAAGCCTAATTTATAACTTAATGATATAATTTAATTATTCTTTTGTTATAATATTCCTTCTAAAGAAGGAAATACTATGAAGATATATAATTTTAATTTAATAAATATAAATGGTAAATATTAATGAAAGAAAAAAAGAAAATTTGGAGTATATATACAAGGATATTCCATATCATGTTAATAACGAGTGTTGTAACAGCTTATCTACTAATAGAAAAAGAAAATCAATTAACGTCTCATGTTTTAGCAGGTTATCTTGTCGCTTTATTGATTTCATATAGAATTATATGGGGATTTCTTAGTGTTAAATGCTCTCAACATCAAGATTTACTAAGAAAAATACCAGACGTACCTAGGTATTTTCTAAATTACTTTAATAAGGAGAGAGGAGAATATATGGGACATAATCCCGCTTCAGCTCTTTATGTATTGTTAATAATGAACTTATTGATTCTTGTTACTGTGAGTGGAAGTTTACTCTATGGTATCCAAGAAAACAGTGGTATATTTGCAAGTTTAAATAAAAACTATAGTGACTGGATGCTTTTTACTGAAAGTTTTCATAAAATAACCACGACGGTACTCCTAATTTTTATTATTTCTCATATTACGGGAGTTATATTAAATTTAATCTTTAATGGTTCAGATGTCATACTCGGAATGGCAACGGGGAAAAGAAGAGGAACAGACTTTGATGTTATCTTACTTCCAATACAACATCTTTTTGGAGTTGTATGGATTGTTTCTGCACTATCTTTGGCAGCATATTTTTATGAAAATCCAGATAATATTTTGACTGAAGATAAAAACGAAAGAATTGATTTTAGAAGTGAATCTTATGAAACATCTTCAAGCTGTGGTTCGTGTCATTTGGTATATCCAGCATACTTACTACCTGAAAAATCTTGGAGTAAGATGATGGATAATCTTGAACATCATTTTGGAAAAGATGCTTCTCTGCCAGAAGAAGAAACACAAATAGTGAGAGAGTATTTAATGAATAATGCAGCTGAACATTCAACAAAAGAAGCTGCTCTTAAAATATTAGATAGGATGAAAGATAATGTACCCCTAGCTATTACACATACAAACTATTGGGTAGAGAGACATAAAGATATTACTAAAGAGCAGTTTGCAGCAGACTATGGGATTAAATCTGATTGTAGAACATGCCATAAAACAATAAGAGATGGATTGATACAAGATACTGAGATTAAATTTAAGTATTAAATATATTGTATTTTCTTGTATAATTATGAAATGAAAATATATGATGTCCTAATTCTTGGTGGTGGTGCAAGTTCTCTTATGTGCGCCTCACATCTCAAAACCTCTTTAAATATCGCCATAATAGATAATAACCCAAAACTTGCCTCAAAGATAAAAATCTCTGGTGGTGGTAAATGTAATATCACAAATGTTGAAGTAAGCTCAAATAACTTTGATGGTGAAGTAGAACTCGTAGATCATGCTTTGAAAGCATATTCCAAAGATGATTTACTCACATTTCTAGAAAGAAATAACGTTGAACCGGTTATCCGAAAAAACAGGTACTACTTTTGTAGAAACTCTTCTGATGAGATCATCGATGTTTTAAAGAAAAACTCAAAACATTCAGAGTATTTGCTAAATACAACGGTACAGAGTGTGCAAAAGAAAAATGAATTGTTTGAAGTTCATACATCCCGTGGAATTATCAAGTCTAAAAAACTTGTTGTAGCAACGGGTGGAAAGAGTTTCAAAACATTAGGGGCTAGTGAGATAGGTCTTAGTATCGCAAAAAATTTTGGTATTGGTGTGAAAGAATTTACACCAGCTCTTGTTGGGATGACCTTACAACCTGCCCAATTTTGGATGAAAGAGTTAAGTGGACTCTCTTGTTATGTAAACATTAAAGTAGAAGAAAAACTGCTAAAAGAAGAGATGCTTTTTGCACATAAAGGTATAAGTGGACCAGCGATTCTTTCTGCGTCTCTTTATTGGAAAAAAGCAAAATTGAGTATAAACTTTTTGCCTAATGAAAATATTTTTAAACTTATAAGTGGAAGTAAAAAATTGCTAAGTTCAGTTATCCCACTTCCTAAACGACTCTCTAAAGCATTACTTCAAGCGATAGAAGTTCAAGACATAGAATGTAAAAAGATAAGTAAAGAGATAAAGCTAAAGCTAGAAGCGATTCATAACTATGAATTTGCCCCAGCTGGAAACTTTGGATTTACTAAAGCAGAAGTATCACGTGGTGGTATTTTAGCTGATGAATTACATCACACTACTTTAGAATCAAAAAAAGTAAGTGACTTATATTTTATTGGTGAAGTAGTAGATGTTACGGGTGAACTTGGTGGATACAATTTCCAATGGGCATTTTCTAGTGGAGTTGTTTGTGCTCGAGATATTAATAAATAAGCTTTAAGAGATACTAGTACATTAATATAGTAAAATACCCCGAAATTAATATAAACGAAGGATATAAATGAAAAAGATTTTGACAGTTTTTATAGGTGCATTTTTAGTGCTTGGTATGAGTGCATGTTGTGCGAGTCCCGCAGATACACAAAACCTTAGAATATTTAGTGTTGAGAATTCAAAAGGTGCTATTAACGCTAAGAGTATTGAAAAAGCTTTTAATGCTAGCGGTGTAGTGGTTGATGTAAATAATAACATGAACTCAATATTTGAGAAAAGATATGGCTTTATTCATCATAAAGCATACAACTTAGCTATCTTCACCAATAAAGAATTGCTTACAAAGTTAATGACTAAATATCCTAGCATAGGCCTTATAACACCATTGTCTATGTCTATTTATGAAGATGGGGCGAAAAATACTATTAATGTTTCTACATTATCTTTAGTAGGTATGGCTAGAATTACTAAAATTCCAGTAACTAATCCAGATTTAATTGCTTATGCTGCTTCAGTTGATAAAGCACTTCATAAAGCATTACCAAATGGTAAATATCTTGAAGTAAGTCATAATGTACAAGTTTCAACTAAATCTTTAACGACTGATTTTGAAATGGAATTAGAAGTTGAAGAAGATATGACAATTGTAGATGCAAAAGATGCTTTTAAAGAAGAGTTTGAGGGTGAACTTGGACCTGTTGGTTTTTTAATACCGAAGTCTTATCAGTTAGAGCATGAGGGCTATGACTTTTTTGATACATATTCAATTATTAGATTCAATGCTATTTTCCCTGTGTCAAAAGAGCATCCAGATGCAGGTGCATATGCCCCTTTCTCAATAGTTATGTATAAGAAAAAAGGTGAAGATATGATGCATATCGCTTTTCCATCAATAGATAACTGGATAACTGATCTTGATATTACTGATGATAAGTCAGCTAAAGTTGTTCGTGAAACTCATGGTATGATTCAAGATATTCTCACGGAGCTTACTGAATAGTTAGTTTTTATTTTCTTAGATAATATATACTTGTGTAAAGATGAGTATATATTTTCAACTACTCTAAACCTGCAATCAACATTTTTTCCATCTCATTTGCAGGCATTGGTTTAGCATAAATATATCCCTGAATATTTTCACAACCATTTGCAACTAAAAAATCTTTTTGCTCTTTTGTCTCAACTCCTTCAGCTATAACTTTTAGGTTTAAACTTTTAGCAAGTGCTATTATTGCTTTCGTAATACCAATATCTTCATCATCATCAGGTAAATCCCGAATAAAAGCTTGGTCAATTTTTAATTTATCTAGAGGTAATTTTTTGAGATATGCTAAAGAAGAATAGTCTGTTCCAAAATCATCAATCGCTAATTCAATTCCGATATCACTTATTTGTTGAAGAATATTTGTCGATTCTTCTGGATTATTCATAATTTGGCCTTCTGTAACTTCAAATTCAAGCCACTCAGGCTTACATCCTATTTCTCTCATTAAATCCTGTAGTATAGGTATACAATCTTTATGTTGAAGTTGCTTAACTGCGAGATTCATTGCAAGTATCCCAGGGCTCAATCCTTCTTTATACCAATTGGTTATTTTTGTCATTGCGGTTTTCATTACATATCTATCTAGTTCTACAATAAGGCCTGTTGATTCAGCCAGTGGTATAAATTTAGCTGGATAAACAATTCCCATCGTTGGATGATTCCATCTTACAAGTGCTTCCATACCGATAATTTTGTTACTCTTTGCATCTATTTGAGGCTGATAATAAACTAAGAACTCTTCGTTTGTTATTCCAGTTCTAAGGCTTGTCTCCATGACAACTCTCTCAAATGCAAGTTCAGTCATTTTAGAATCATAGTACTGGTAATTATTTCTTCCTTCATCTTTGGCTTTATACATTGCAGAATCTGCAAATTGCAACAGACTCTCTGAGTATGTGCCATCATCAGGATAAATACTTATTCCAATACTACTTGAAATATAAAGGCTATGATTTTCTACTAGCATTGATTTCGACAAACTTTTTAGCAGTTTAGTACATATAAAAGAAGCATCTTGTATTTGCTCTAAATCTTCGAGTATTACGCTAAACTCATCTCCTCCTAATCGAGCTATTGTATCTTTATCGCGTACTGTATTTTTAAATATTGACGTAACTATTTTTAAAACTTTGTCTCCAACATTATGACCAAGAGAATCATTAATTTCTTTAAAATGGTCGAGATCTATAAAAAGTAATGCTACTTTTGAATGATTTCTTTTTGCTTTTTCTATTGCTTGTTCCAGTCTATCGTTAAATAGTATTCTGTTTGGGAGTCCAGTTAATAGATCATGGTGTGCTTGGTGATGTAAAATTAACTTTTGTTCTTTTAGTTCATTCTCTACTTTTCTTTGTTTAGAAATATCAACATATGTACCTAAAATACCAAATATAGCGCCACTTTCATTTTTTAAAGGAACTTTCGAGGTCAAAACTGTAATAATATTTCCGACATCATCTGTTTGTGATTCTTCAAAATTAATTTTTGAATTATCACTATTCATAACAGATAAATCATCGTCTCTATAGAGCTGTGCTTCAGCTTTTCCCCAAGGCATTTGAAAATCGTTTTTACCAATAATTTCATTAACTGACCCCAATTGAGCGTCTTCTAAAAATAGCTGATTTGCTCCAAGGTAAGTACCTTCTCTATCTTTCCAAAATATACGCACAGGAACAGTATTTATAATATGTTGGACTAGATTTAATTGATTTGCTAACTTTTCTTTACTTTCATAAAGTTTTTGAGTGGTTGATTGTAAGTTAAGTATCGTGTTTTCTGGTGTTCGAATTTCAACAAAAACGACTATATGATATTCATTAGATATAGGATAACCAAGACTAGTAGTAATTTGAAACCAGCGTTCTTTTGTATCTTGACACATTATTTTAGCTGGGAATCCAAGTAAGTTTGTATTGTTTAGCGCTGCCTGCTCAACTAGTCTATCCCATTCTTTCATAATATACTTACGATAATTTTTATCAGGGTAAGCTTTTTTAAACCATACTGAACTGCTTGGTAAATCTTCTAAGTCATACCCAATAAAGGTATTAAATGCTTTGTTTATATATATTATTTCATCAGAAGAATTACCATATGTGTCGATTACTTTTTTATTTAAGGTAATAGGGTTAGGTAAAGTATTTAATATATGATGCCAAGTTCGCAAGTCAATATTTTCTAAAGTCTCCATATTCCCTATCTTCTTTTAAATTTTTATGTTTATATAATTATATTGCGATGCACCTTAAATAAACAATATCTAATTTTTTATGTTTAAATATAAGAGAGAAAACTAAACTAAAATAATTTATATATATAAGAAGAGTAATGAATTAGATTTAAGTTATCGATACTTCGTTGTCAATATCCTTTCTTTTAAGCTAAATTCAATTTTAAGGAAATATAATGTACTAATGAAGTTAAATTTAGGGAGCAAATGTGGTATACGCAAAAGAAATTTTAGATTCTAAAATTGAACAAGCACAGAGAGATGTAGATAGACAAAAAGTAAATCATATTTTACACTTTTTGTTATCCATATTTACAGCTGGAATCTGGGTGTTTATTTGGATAATTATTACAATAATTTCCAAACTTGAAGTACGTAGGCTTGAAGAGAATATTCAAGGGTATTTTCAGGAAAAGATAAAAACAGCTAATACAGATATATATAAAGTAAAAACTGATTCAGCAGATAAACTAATAAAGCTCTCAGGTATGTTAGAAAAAGGTTTGTTAACAGAAGAAGAATTTCACACTGAGAAAGAAAAAATAATTAAATCTTAAAACAATATAACAAAGTCACTTAGCTTTGTAAGGTAAGTGGTATATTGCAAGCATTTTTACTACCACTTTTATGTTAAAGAGAGAGTAAAAATAACTGTGTTAACTTTAAAATGTAGATTGTCTCTACTCATTCTATACTTATTGTTTTAACTTCCTTAAGAGTTAGCATATCTTCTGCAGATATGTAAATAATTGAATTTTCATGCTTCCCAATAAACTCTAAGGCTTTTTTATCGTCTTTAAAAATTTTTGGCGCTATGCCATAACCTGCAAATACTTTTTTTAACCAATACTTTTTAAATCGACGTTGAGTTTGTCCTATATTATTAGTTAAAAATTTATTTAATTTTTCTGGATTTTGTAGACTAATGCCGACTCGGATAGGTTCTCCATTATCCCATAAGGTTTTTCTACCTAAAAATATATTTTTTAATTCATTTTTTGTTAGTTTAGTTATCTCAATATCTGCACTCACTCCAATGACATTTTCATTCGCATAGGCAGAAATAGAAATGAGATTAATAATAAAAGTAATTTTAATGAGTTTCATAATAATATTTTTCATCTTAAAATCCTATCGACAAAGCAGCTCTAAATTCAGTGTACGAATCACCTTTATAGAGTGTATTATTTTCTTGAGATTGTACATTAAAGAGATCCGCTTTTATAAAAACATTACTTGCAACTTCAAAGTTGGCACCTAGAGCTATATTTGTAGCACCATCTTTCTTCTTGTTATGATTAGGATCAGCTGCACCTAAAAGTAAATAGAGGTTTATATCTTGTGTAATATAATAGCTTGGTACAATACTAAAACCTGTTCTTCTAAAGGATGTAACACCTTGGACATTAAGAGTACCTGTTATAAATTCTGCCTCAAGTCTAAAATTATCACTAGGGTACCAGATCATCTGAAGACCTTGTGAGTTGATAATCATTTGACCTACAGAGTCATCATTAGAATTATAATTTTCCATTACATCGTAATGAACTGAAGCTCCTACTTCTAGTTCACTTGTTAATGATGCTCTCACTCTTGCCGTAATTGCTTTGTGGTCATTATCATCTTTATCGAACTCATTACCCTCAACTCCATAAGAAAGATCACCATTTGAAATTTGAAGTACATAGTCAATAGGAATTTCACTAATCTCTGTATTTCCTAACACAGCAACACCTGTCGACCATCTTGGATACAATGTTGTCTGTTCGTATTTATCTTTGGAGATGAAGTACATCTTATTTGTAGGGTTAGGCTCTTTTAATATGATAATAGATGGCTTTGCCGTATGAATCTCATTGTAAATTCCAAAGGGAGTAAACATCTTTCCTGCACGGATTTTGACTGCATCACTAAATGTGTATTCAGCAAAAGCATACTCATAACCAACATTACCTTTATCTAACTCACTTTGGCTTCCATGTTCCCATGAAAAGTCAATCGCAATTCTTACCTTATCAGTCGCTTGAATATTAAATACTAAATCAAGCATATCAGAGTCAAATGATGCATGCTCATCAAGAAAACGACCACTATAGTCGCCTGCAACTTTATCTTCAAACTCAACATTAAAATAACCATTAACAGTAATTTTATCGGTCCAATCAGCATGTAAGTTTATATATGACAGAGAGAGGAGAAAGAGGCTAGTTAATATAGTTTTCATTCTATTCCTTAATTTGGATTATTTATATGTTAGCATAGAAAAGCTAAAGAGCACTATTAATATGTTAAAATTAAAATTAAAATAAATATATGGGAGTAGTATGAATTCTTTTAAATTTAAATTGTTTTTTGCCGGTATTCTACTCTCTGTATTGCCGATGGTTATATACCAATATGTTACTTTTACTCAAAGTTCACAAACACTCAAATCAACATATGCTAAAGAATTAAAGCAGAAAACAGACTTAGTGACATTATTAGTTAATCAATCAATTGCGTACACTATAAAAGACTTGAAAAGTATGTCTTACAATACGATTGCTTGGTTAAATATTGATAATATGGCACAGGTTGAAAGTCATTTTGATAATTTTGAAGAAATGCATTCAAACGTATCCTCAATAACCTTAATTAACGACTCTTCTGAGATTATTTTTTCGACATCTCGAAATACTAATAAATTAAAAGTTTTAGATGCTATTGACAATCAATATTTCCAAAAAATGAAAGATGTATATGTTTATGAATCATTAAATGGAGATGAAGTAAGTGTTTATTTATTTCATAAGACAGAGACATTGAAGCCTTTCTATATAATAATGGAGATGAATTTTCAAAATATAGAACTTCTCTTATCAAGCTTTGAAGATGAAATACTTGGAGATAAGTCTATTTTTATATTATCGAAAAAAGACAAGCTTGTTTTTTCTACCAATGGTACACAACAAGCAAAAGATTTTTACCATAAAATTAGTATATTTGATGATACAACAAAAATATATGAGTATACAGACTTTGATAATGACAAAGTTATCTCAGCATATGATACTGTGTTTGCATTTGGGGAAAATGAAGCCTTTGGATGGAAAATAGTTACATCTATACCCTTGGATGTAATAAATAACAAGGTACATAAAACACTCAAAAATAGCATTAATTTAGGTATTTTCATTACTTTTTTAGTGTTTTTACTCATTATATTGGTTTCAGTAAATATATCAAACTCAATAAAAAAATTATTGCATTTTGCTAAAAATTTAAAAGAAGGCAACTACGGTGAACGAGTACATGCTAAAAATAGTATTCGAGAATTTGAGGAGCTAAGTACTATCTTAAACGATATGTCAAGCACGATTGAGAAAAGAAATAATGAACTTAACAGTAAAAACAAGCTCTTACAAAACTTGGCTCATTATGATGCTTTAACACAAATTCCAAACCGTATACTTTTTCAAGAGCGTTTAGATCTTTCAATTATTCGAGCAAAACGTCATTCTACCTCAATTGCACTATTCTTTATTGATTTAGACCAATTCAAACATATTAATGACTCTTATGGGCATGATTATGGAGATGAGATATTAAAAGTTACTGCAAGGAGATTAAAATCAACTTTAAGAGAAAATGATACTGTCGCTAGATTGGGTGGTGATGAATTTACAATTATTTTAGAAGAGATAAAAGACACTAAATATATAGACACTATAGCAAGTACAATAATAGAAACTGTTAAACAAGACATACCTATTAAGGGAAATAAGTTTAATGTTGGATGTAGTGTAGGGATAAGTCTATTCCCTCAAGATGCAGATAATAAAGATGACCTTATTATGTATGCTGATACTGCGATGTATAAGGCCAAAGCATTAGGAAGAGCTACTTATCAGTTTTACTCTTCAGACTTAACACAGATAAGTTTGACTCGTACTAAGTTGGAAAAAGATATACATTTAGCATTAAAGAGTGAAGAATTTGTTGTATTTTACCAACCTCAGTATAATTGTAAATTGAATAAAATCACTGGAGCAGAGGCACTTGTGCGTTGGAGAAAATCTGATCAAACTCTTGTTTCTCCTGCTGAATTTTTACCATTAGCTGAAGATATTGGAGTCATAAACTTAATTGATAAATTCGTTATAAAGTCAGCCTTACAAGAATCAGTATTATTACATTCAGAGGGTTATGATACATTTGTAATATCTCTTAATCTATCGATGAAATTGCTAGAAGAAGATGATTTTGTTGAAGAAATAATGGAATTACTACTAGAGACCGGGTGTAAGCCTCAATGGATAGAACTTGAAATCACAGAAGGCCAAATCATGAACAAGTATAAGAGTTCAATAGAAAAACTTAATAAGCTTAATAAGCTTGGGATTAATATTGCCATTGATGACTTTGGTACTGGTTATTCATCTCTCTCTTATTTGAAGCATATGCCAATTAATAAACTTAAAATTGATAAATCTTTCATTGATGATGTTCCAGAGGATATAGACGATGTAGAAATATCTAAAACAATCATTTTACTTGCTAAAGGTTTAGGTCTTGATATTATTGCTGAAGGTGTTGAAACAGAGATTCAACGAGACTTTTTAGTAGAAAATGGATGTGATAATATTCAAGGTTACCTATACTCAAAACCATTATCTGCATATGATATGAGGAATTTTTTAAAAAACAATTAAAACTTTTATTCACAGTACATGTACACTCCAAACAGTATATTTAATGAGTTAATAGTTACATATGGCTATGCAGTTGCTAAAGGTACTTTGGGGATAAGTAATATGTATGTACGGGGTATACTAAAAAGCCAGATATTGATGATTATTAGGAAGCAACCCTTAGTCATGATGCTCTCCACGGTAATTCTCAAAACTTTAAATAGCTAACAGGTAAAAAAGAAATAGGTTCCATTGAAAGGTGATCTAATCATTTAGTAGAAGTAATTTTTGTTAAGGTAAATAGTAAAAGTCCTATTAAATCCCAATAGTAAGGTTATGCATGGTGCTCGATACTGATTCGAACTAGTGACCACTTCCATGTCATAGTAAAACAAACCCCCTATTATAGGGGTTTTGGATGTTAAGCCACCCACTTTTAGTAGATAATAGACGATATAGGGTTACATTTTGGGTTACTTTTTTTCACTGAAAATACTTGTTTATACTAAAATATTTGATTAAATAGCTTTAATTGTTATTAATTAATAATTTATATGATACTATATTCTTAAAAGAGATTAATGAGAATACTTCATACTTCTGATTGGCACCTAGGTCAAAGTTTCATGGGAAAAAGTCGTGAAGTAGAACATCAGGCCTTTTTAACTTGGCTTCTTGAAACAATTGAAAATGAAAATATCAATGTGCTTATTGTTGCAGGAGATATCTTTGATACAGGTACACCTTCTAATTATGCTCTTGAACTTTATTATAACTTTTTAACAAAGTTAAGCCCAGTTTGTCAAAATATAATTATAACAGCAGGTAATCACGACTCTATTGCTACACTCAAAGCTCCAAAGCAACTTTTAAAAGCTTTGAATATTCACGTAATTGCATCTGGAGACGAAAATGAGAATGAGCTTGTAGGTATCTATCATAATGAAGAGCTAGAAGGGATTATCTGTGCTGTACCCTTCTTACATCCTTATGTAGTACGTCAGTCTATGAGTGGCGAAACTATGAATGAAAAAGAGACCTCATTATCTAATGGGATTAAAGAACATTATAACAATGTCTACAAAGAAGCTCTAGCTCTTTGTAAAGAAAATGATGTACCAATTATTGCGACTGGTCATCTTACAACTGTAGGAAGTAAAACAAGTGAATCTGAACGTGAAATATATATGGGTGGTACTTTAGATATAGATAGTGATTTTTTTGCAAAAGATTTTGACTATGTAGCTTTAGGTCATCTTCATACGAATCAAGTTGTAGGGAAAAATCATATTCGTTATAGTGGTTCACCAATCCCCCTTAGTTTCAGCGAGTCAAATTCAAAGAAAAAAGTAAATATTATAGAGTTTGATAAAAAAAAGCCAATAGTTAAAGAGCTAGATATACCTCTTTATAGACCTCTTTTAGTCGTTCGAGGGGATGTTGGAACTGTCATAAAAGCTTTTGAGGCAGTGAAAAATAAAGCCACATGGATAGAAGTACACTTGAGTGATGAAAATCCTGTTCATGCGAATCAAACAGTGAGAGAAAAAGCAGAAAAATTAGAACTTATACTTTTAGCGGTAAAGATAGATAGAATTGAGCAAGCTCTTTATGCAGGAGATTTTGATGTGCTCAGTTTAGATGAATTAAATCCACTTGAAGTGTTTGGTCGTCGCTTAGAACAAGAAAAGTTGGAAGATGAAACTTTTACAAAAGAGTTAATCAGTAATTTTAATACTATTGTAAATGAGGTTCAAAACTCATGAAAATACTATCCATAAAAGCACTTAATGTTAATTCTCTCAAAGGTACGACCGAGATAAACTTTGAAGAACTTACCAAAGATAATGCACTATTTTCAATTACGGGACCAACTGGTTCAGGAAAAAGTACCATACTGGATATTATATCTTGTGCCCTTTATGGTCGTACCGCAAGACTTAAAAATCCAAATGACTTAATGTCACGACATTGTGGCGAATCTTACTGTGAAGTTGAGTTTGAGATTAAGGGTAAAAGGTATCGCTCATCATGGACTCAAAAAAGAGCACGAAATAAACATGATGGAAAGTTTCAAACTGCAAAAATGGAGCTTAGCGATTTAGCTGATGCTAAACCCTTAGCTTTAAAATCACGTGACGTTCCAAAAAAGATAGAAGAATTGTCAGGTTTAGACTTTGGACGCTTTTCACAGTCTATGATGCTTGCTCAAGGTGGATTTGATGCCTTTTTAAAGGCAGATGAAAAAGAGCGTTCGGCATTACTTGAAAAGATAACGGGAACACAGATATATGCAGAAATTTCAATAGCTATATTTGATAAACATCGTGATTTACAACAAGATATGGATTCTGACTTGAAAATTTTAGAATCCATAGAACTTCTAGGTGAAGAACTGGTCCAAGAGAAAGAAAATAATCTTGAACATAATATTGCCCAAAAGAAAAAGACTGACGAAGAACTCAAAGAGCTCAACAGTGCATTGCATTGGGTTCAAAGACTTTCAGAACTCATTTTGGAAGTTAAAAAGTATGAACAAGAATTTATAGAAGCTACTAAAGTAAAAAAGGAACATAAAAATTCTTTTGCAAAGTTGTCTTTAGCAAATAGAGCATTAAACGTCTCTTCCACTTTTACATCTCATACGCAACTTCACCATAGTATTACAACAGATAGAACCACCTTAACTAAGCTTAGTAAAGAGATTGAGGCTTTAAACGAAGATATAAAGAAAGAAAATGAAGAGTACTCTCTTGTAAAAAAAGAGTTTGAAAATGAAAGTACAGCCTTTGAAATACAAAAGCAAAAGCTAAAACTTGCTCGTGAGATTCAAACACAAGAGAAACAAACTGAGCAAACTACTGTTAAAACACAAGTTTTACTAAAAAGTAAACAAGAAAATTTAATAGAAACTACTAAGTCACTAAACTCTCTTATTGAAAAATTTGAGTCTAGAAAAAAGCAAATAGAGACTAAAACATCTTATTTTCAAAATAATGCTAAAGATGAAAAATTAGCATCAACTATTGGAATTATTGAACAAAACATTGCACACTACAAGGAAGAAGAAAAAAGTCTTGTAGCAAATCAAAAAAAGCTCAAATTATTAGATACTGGACTTCTTGAAGAACAGACAAAATATAAGCTTATTAAAGAAGAAGTAAACAAGCTATCTGTAATTTTTACAGAAAAAGAACTTGCGTATCAAAAGCTTGATGAAAACAGTTCAAATGACTTAAAGACACAAGAGAGTATTCAAAAAAGTTTAGAAGATTCACAAGCATTACTTAGAGCATTAGATAGTTATACTTTAGTTGTTAAAAAAAGAGATGACGAACAAAAAGAAAAAGAAAAGAACGGGCTTGAAGAAAAATCTCTTCTTCAAACACACCAAGCATTGCAAGAACATATAGAGGGTATAAAGAAACATATTGAGACTCTTAGAGATAAAAAAGAGAAAGAACAACTGCTGAAAAAATATGAAGACGATAGAAATAATCTTCTTAATGGTGAAGCATGTTCTTTATGTGGTTCTACAGATCATCCTTATGCAAATGGCTTAAATGAAGTTCATATAGATGAAACCCAAGCAATGATAACTAGTCAGATTCAGGCATTACAAGAAAAAGAAAATGCATCAAAAGAGCTAGAGTCACGTTTAGTAAGTACACAAACAAAAATAGAAACATCAAAACTAGAGCTTCAAAAGTTAGAGCAAGAGATACAAACGCTACAAAATACATTTAAGCAATACTCATTTGAAGTGACAGATGAGAGTGAGCTAAATCTCAAAGAGAAAGAAGAAGCTCTTCATAAACAGCTTCATGAGCTAAAGCTTCGTCGCGCAAAAAAAGATGAACTACTTAAACAAAGAGATAAGGCTAGAGAAGTACTTCAAGTAGAAGAAAAATCATGTAGTGAGCTACATAGTACAATACAAAAGAATACTGTTGAAAAAGAGCATATAGCTTCAAATATCAAGTCTAAGCAATCAAATATTAAAGAATATATACAGAGTTTAAAAGCACACTTCAAAGAGTTTGACTTAGAACTGGATGTAGAAAAAATAGATACTCAGTATCTAGAACTTGTAAATAGAAAAGAGATATATTCTCAAACCCTAGAAGCTTTAAAAGTCTTAGAATTAGAGCAAAATAAATGTGAGCTTGATAAAAAAGAGAGTCAAACTCAAGTAGCTTCAACAACTACAGAAATTGAAACAGATACTAAGAATCTAAAAGAGCTCGAATCAAGCATGATAGAACTTACTGCTAAGCGTATAGAGATACTTAATGTAGCTGATTTAGATGCTCATGAAAAAGAAGTCACAAGCAAGTATGAAACTACGCAAAATAAAGAACAACTCTCAAAAGAGAAACTTAATGAACTCATAACAAAAAATGAAGAGCGTTCTACTTACAAGAAAACTCTAGATACAAAAATATTAGAGGATGAACATAAGCTCAAGCAACTGACTTCTAAACTAGAAGAGTTGTATAAAGAGAATGACTTTAAAAATGAGCAAGAGTTACAAAGCGCGTTAGTAAGCAATGAAGAAAGAGAAAAACTAGTCGCTCTTTGTAAAGCTGTAGAAGACAAGTATACGCAAACTCAAACCTTAAATACTCAAAGCACTCAAAAACTACTAGAGCATCAAAAAGAGCCTGTTAGCGATAGACAGAGTGCAGAGTTGAAAATCATGCAATCGCTACTAGAGCAAAAAACGAACGCTCTTCAAGAGAGCATAGGTAGTGATAAAAAAGAGTTAGAACTAAACAAAGAAAACAGTGACAAACATAAAGGAAGAATTGCATCACTTGAGGTAAAAAAAGAAGCTTTTAAAGTCTGGGTAAAACTCAATGAGCTTGTAGGCTCGGCAGATGGAACAAAGTTCAAAAAGTTTGCACAAGGCATAACATTAGATCAACTCATAAGCTTAGCAAATCAACACTTAAATAATTTAAGTTCTCGTTATACCTTGGCAAGAAGCCCAGACAAACTCTTAGAACTTGAGGTAATCGACGCTTATCAAGGAAATGTAGTTCGTCCTGTAAGCACGTTATCTGGTGGAGAAAGTTTCATAGTAAGCCTCGCACTCGCTCTTGGTCTCTCAGAACTTGCAAGCCAAAAAATAGCCATCGACTCACTCTTTCTAGACGAGGGTTTCGGAACGTTGGATGAAGAGAGTTTAGAAACTGCATTAAATGCTTTAAACCTTCTTCAAAGTGGTGGAAAAATGGTCGGTGTTATCTCACATGTGGAGGCTTTAAAAGAGCGGATACCTTTACAGATAAAGGTTGTTAAGAATGGGGATGGGACAAGTTTTGTTGAGGTTGGATAGATATTTTTAAAATGTCAGGTAAACATAAAATATAAATAAGGGAGAGTACAAATGAGTGACAGAAGTGCTGAAGCATCTATAAAAGGTTATAACTATCAATTTTTACATACAATAAAAGATATACTAGAAAGTGATTCTGATGATCAATGTACTGTTGAAGGAATCGAAGATTTTGATATAGAAAAAGACAGTGAAAAAGATTTAATCCAATATAAATATCATGAAGATCAATCATTTACCAATTCAAAAGTTGCTAAACCAATATCTTTAATGTTTAAATATTTCAAAGATAATCAACAAGAGGTAATTAATTATAAATTATTTATTTACCTAAATGATGAAAATTTACCTGATAAAACTGTTGAGAAAATTACTGAGATATTAAAGATAAAAGAATCTAGAAAAATTTTATCAGTGACAGAAACCGAAATCACGAAAGAAGAAGTTGACTCCTTAAGTAATTTAATTAACATATTTGTAGAAAATTTTTCATGGGAATTAACAAAAAAATATAATGAATTAGAGATTGAACTAGCTGAAACTTTTCAAACTAATTTTGGAGTTACAAATGAAGAGTCTAAAATTTTATATTTATCAAATGCTATTAAAATTATTAATGATTTAGCTATTAAACAAGATGGGGAAAGAGGAATAACAAAAAGACAATTTGTAGATAAACTAAAAACTTATGAGAAAATAGTATTTTCATCATTTATTTTTAGAACAAAAGGATTTAATAAATTAAAAACTCTTTATAAAAAACAAAAAGCTTCATTAAGTATAAAAAAAAATACTTCAAATTATATTGTTCAATGTAATAATAAAAAGAGAGAAGACTTAACGCAACTGATAATCGAATTATCCAAGAAATTTTGCTATCACAACAATAAGTCAGACTTCAAACCAATAACATTTATAATTAATTGTTCTTTGGCGGATTATACAGAACTCAAAAAAAGTATTTATTTGTATACTTTATCTATAGATGAAAATATAAAAATAAATGATGGATTTGAAGATTATGCATTTAATATAAATATTTTTAATGAAAAACTACTAAGTAGCAAAAACAATGCTGGTAATAAATTCAATAAACTTAGTTTTAATTTTAAACTTTTACATCAGGACGTATTTATAGCTAATTTTGATCAAATGAGTTATTCCAATATAGGATTGTTTATCCTTGATGAAAGTGAATCATCATTAAGTTATATAACAGAAAAACAGTTTTATTTGAATAATTTAACAAACACACAAATAACAGAAATCATAGGAGAATAGTATGGCAGAAGAAGAGCAAGATAAATCAAATCAGTTAAGGGTAGTAAGTTTTGAGCCACACTTAGTACAAATAGAAATAGTGGATTTTAAACAATGGAAAGAAGAGAATACTGATAGTGATATAAAAATTGGTTCATTCCTAAAAATAGAAGATGGGAATGAAAAAAACATTCTAGTTTTAGTTCAGAGCTTTAAAATGAAGCCTAAACATGAAGATAATGGTGAAGCTACCGAAGAAGACCAGTACCTAGGAACATTTATAATAAATACACAGCCTATAGGGCAACTAGAGAAACAACTAGATGAATCATTTAAATTTATTAAAGGAATTAAAAATATAAGTATACCCCCTAATGGTGTATCAATCGCAAGCGATGAAGAGATAAAAAACATCTTTTCTGTAGATGAAGAGGCTAGATTGGTTTTTTCTGAACACTTAGTTAATCCTGATATAAAAATAGAAATAGATGGCGATAAATTTTTTTCTAAGCATATCGCAGTTGTTGGTTCTACTGGCTCAGGAAAATCATGTACAGTTGCTAAAATTATTCAAGAAGCAAAAAAATTAAAAGAGAGTCAACAACTGAATAATACTCATATCATTATATTTGATATTCATGGAGAATATGAAAAAGCTTTTCCTGAAGCGAATGTATTATCAATTGAGCATAATAGTTTAAAACTACCTTACTGGTTAATGAATTCTGAAGAACTAGAAGATATGTTTATTGAAAGTAATGAAAATAATTCACATAATCAAGTGTCTCAATTTAAGCATACTGTTATTATGAATAAGAAAAAACACAATTCAAATGTACAAGTCACATACGACAGCCCTATTTATTTTAGTATAACAGAAGTGAAAAATTATATAACGAATAGAAATAACGAAGTTATTAACAAAATTGCTGGACAAGAGCAAAAACCTAAATTAAGTGATGGTGAACTGATTAATGATGAAAACAGATACTTTAATGAAATATTTACTTTTGCACCAACTTCAACTGCTGCAGCGACTAAAGCTAGTAGTGGTACATTTAATGGTGAATTTAATAGATTTATATCTAGACTTGAAACCAAGCTGAATGATGATAGATTAAATTTTTTACTATATCCCATGAAAACAGAAACCGAAGTTTATAAAACTGACGATTTAAAAATTCTAGTTGAACAACTTTTAGGATATGTAGATGGAAACAAAAATATTACAATTGTAGATTTGAGTTCTCTTCCATTTGAAGTTGTATCAATTGTTGTATCAATTGTCTCAAGAATAGTTTTTGACTTTGCCTACTATTCAACAAAAAATGCAAGTGGTGATAGTAAAAATGAAACACCTTTTATGTTAGTTTATGAAGAAGCTCATAAATATATCCCTAAAAATGCAGAAGCAAGGTATAAAAACACTCGCTTAGCAGTTGAAAGAATAGCAAAGGAAGGAAGAAAATATGGAGTCTCATCTATGATTGTAAGTCAAAGACCTTCTGAAATTTCTAGTACAGTATTTTCGCAATGTAATAATTTTGTTGTAATGAGATTAAATAACCCTGATGACCAGTCTTATGTAAAAAGATTATTGCCTGAGGCAGTTGTGAGCTACGGGGATGCTTTATCCTCTCTAGAAAAAAGAGAAGCTTTAATCGTAGGTGATTCTATAGCTACTCCTACAATTGGAAAAGTTCTTGATGCTAATCCAACTCCAAGATCAGAAGATATTGATTTTTATACTGAGTGGAAATATGATTGGAAGAATATGGCATTTGATGACATTATAAAATCGATAAATAAGGATATAGAATGAAATTCAACTTTAGTGGATTAAGCAATATTTACAATCAGTCAATTGAAGATAATGAAAGAACATTAGCCTTTCAAGTTAACAATGGAAATGGAAGGTTTGTTTTTATGATGTTTTTTGATGAAGATGATAATACCTCAAAAGATACATTATTTATTTTCCTAAGAAATATAAATTTTCTAGTCAAATTAAAAATGTATGGTAGTCATAAAAATGGAATATTTGATGTTTACTTTAATGAGTTTGTACAAAATAAATTTATTGAAGAATTACAACTAGAACACAATAATGGAAATTTTGCTTTTGAGGATTTTTTAGAGATAATAAACTCACAAATACCAAATATGTTTCAGAGAGCAGAAAGAATTCAAACTATAAGAGATATATGGAATGTACTAGATACTGATTTTAAACGTGATATCATTGAAGAAGAAGACAAAACAATATTAAAAGGTATTGTAAGACTTCCTGATGATAAAAATCCTCGAGAGAAAACTTTAAGAAAATTATATATTTATATAGACGCAGAATCATCAGATATTTCTGATTTAATAAATATGCTTAAAGATAGAAATATTACTTTATCGTGGACTAATAACCCTGATTTAGAAATATCGTTTGCTGATGCTTTAATGCAAGTGAATTAATGAACCTATCTAAATCCCTATACACAAAAGCCATCCAATGCCCAAAAGCCCTATGGCTAAAAAAGTACAATAAAGAAGTACCCACACCTCCAGATGCAACAGCATTGGCAAGGTTTGAAACTGGTAATGTCGTTGGGGAGTTAGCTTGTCAACTTTTTCTAAATGCAAAAGAAGTTATCTATAATTTTGATGACTAATAGTATGGTTGAAATTACAAAATATATGAGAGAGGACTATCTACCTCTATAATATTAGATACATAAAATTATTGACTATAAAACGATATTCGGTTATAATTTAATAAAAAGGAGAGTATTATGACAGATGTAGAAATTAGTAATATGCTCGATATTCCTTCCAATACAGTTTCAGATTGGTCAAAAACAAAAAGTAAAAGAAATACATTATATACTTTTCTATCAAAAATGAATTTAGATGAAGTAAAGACAATCGACTCTCGTAAAAACAAAATAGATAATGAACCAAAGTTCAACAAAAAAGCTAAAACAGTTAAGCTTGATAAGAGTTGGTTTTATACTGATTTACTCTGGTCTAGTGGAAATGAGCAGAGAATAGGTATAAATCGAATAATTAGTATTTACATGAGTAATCCCCAGCAGAGAAATACAGACTCTCTTATAAAGTTATTTGGTGCTGAGCGTATTGAAACAGTTATAAATAAAAATTTTGATTTTGACGATAGAACAAAAAATGTTAAAGCAACAGCATTAGAACAAGTTCATTATGGATTTACCCCTATAAAGATAGAAAATAGAAAAAAACTTGTCATTAATACAGATAAACTTTCAAAACAACTCACAGGAGCATCGCAAAAACGAATAGATTCGATTGTAAGTAAAGTAGGTAAAAGTATTATTTTAGAAGCTGCTAAGAAAGTTAGATTTCCAGAGTCATATATTATAGAAGATAAAATAGAATATGCGATTGGTAAAATTATATGACCCCACAAATAAAGAAAATACTACCAGATATACAAGGTCACTATGTATTTAAAGATTATGACTTTAGATTAATTGGATGATTAATCATGTAAAAGTCACATTTTTTGATGGTTCAGATAACAGAGGTGTGCGAGATATATTTGATAAGGATGAATACACTAAAATAGGTGATATTGAGATTTGCTCAGTAGACTCTATTTTTGCAATGAAATCTTTGATGTTTTATAATCGTGCAAAGTCAAGAGACTACTATGATTTATTTTATCTATACAAATATAATAGTACTAAGTATTCAATCGAAAAAACAGTAACATTGATTCAAAAATATGAGTTTTCATATCAAGATAAGCGCGGCTATGAACTCTTTATTGAAAAAATTAAAAATGCTAATTACAGTAAGATGTATGATGAACCACTAATGGGTTTAGTAGAAGAACCTGAAGAGTTTCCCATTTTACAAAAAAGAATGATAGAACTTTTAAATAGTTTAGTTGTATAAATCTATGAACTTATCTAAATCCCTATACACAAAAGCCATCCAATGCCCAAAAGCCCTATGGCTAAAAAAGTACAAAAAAGAAGTTCTTACACCTCCAGATGCAACGGCATTGGCAAGGTTTGAGACTGGGAATGTCGTTGGGGAGTTAGCTTGCAAACTTTTTCCAAACGGAAGAGAAGTTATTTATAATCCTGATGATTTTGAAGGTATGGTTGAGACTACACAAGAGTGGATGGAAGAGGGCATAGAATATATCTACGAAGCTACTTTTCTTTATGATGGTATCCTTGTTTTAGTAGATGTTTTAAAAATAACACCTAATGGATTAGAAATATATGAAGTGAAAAGTTCAAGTAGTGTTAAAGATATTTACTTGCATGATGTTTCTATACAGTTGTATGTGCTTAAACAGCTTGGGTATGGGGTAACTAGTAGTTATGTTGTGCATATCGACAATGCATATGTTAGAGATGATGAACTTGATATAAATAAACTTTTTAAGATTGTGGATGTTAGTGGTGAAGTTGATGCTTTGCAAGTTGATATTCCTAATAAACTTAAAGAGTATGAAACGTATTTAGCCGATAGAGAAAATGAACCAAATATTGACATAGGAAGTCATTGTAAGAAGCCTTATGAGTGTGATGCAAAGGAGTATTGTTGGAAAGTTCAGAGAAACATACCTGAGTACTCAGTTTTTAACATCTTTAATCTTGGAAGTAAAAAGCAGATAGAACTTTATGGACAAGGAATAGTCAATATAGAAGATATTCCTGAGAGTTATGCCATGACGGCTATACAAAAACAGAAGGTTCAAAACTGGAAAGATCAAGCAACTTTTATAGATGAAGATAAGATAAAAGATTTTCTTGACACACTTAACTATCCTATTTATCATCTTGATTTTGAGACATTCCAGCAGGCTATTCCTGAGTGGAAAGGTATTAGCCCATACCAACAGATACCTTTTCAGTATTCGCTTCATATAGAACACTCTGATGGAACTATAGAGCATAAGGAGTTGCTCGGTGAAGATGGAGTTGACCCTCGTTATGAATTGGCGAAGAGGCTTGTTGAAGATATTCCTACGGATGTTACAGTATTAGCTTATAGCATGAGTTTTGAAAAAGGTGTGAATGCCAAATTAGCTGATAGTTTTCCAGAGTTTAGTAATCATCTTCTCTCCATTAATGACAATGTAAAAGACTTGATGTTTCCATTTCAAAAGAAGTACTATGTTACACCACAAATGCAAGGTAGTTATTCTATTAAGTATGTATTACCATCATTAGTTCCAGAGATGGCAGAAGCATATAAAAGTTTAAATGGCATTCAAAATGGTAGTGATGCCATGAATGCTTTTCCTAAGCTTTCTAGCATGAGTGTAGATGAAAAAGAAAAAACTCGGACTGCATTACTTGAGTACTGTAAGCTTGACACATTGGCTATGGTTGAGGTTCTTAAAAAACTAAAAGAGGTAGTGGATGATTGATTATAGTAAAAAGTTTACATTAGACAGGGAGTTTTATCCTTCTAAATTTATAGATGCATCTATTGAAAGTGATAGAGGACGAATACTCTCAGCTCCTGCATTTAGAAGATTACAAAAGCGAACTCAAGTTTTTGCGTTAGAGCTTAATGCTTCTATACGTACGAGACTTACGCATTCATTGGAAGTAGGGCAGACTGCTAGATTTATTGCTAAAACAATATTTACAAAGTTGAAAAAGGAAGGGCTTGAAAAGTATAAACTAGATGAGTTAGAAAATGCTTTTGTCTCAACGGCTGAAATGACAAGTCTTCTTCATGATATAGGAAATCCTCCCTTTGGACATTTCGCAGAACAGACGATAAATAAGTGGATGAACAACAATGCACTACCGATACTAGAAGGCTTTGAATCATCTTCCACACAAATGAAAGAACTCAAAGGTATGCTTGCAAAAGATATCTGTAACTATGATGGTAATGCACAAGCTATACGAGTTATAACTAAACTACAGAGACTAAATTTGTCGTATACTCAAATACTCTCGGTACTTAAATATACTAGGGGTGCTTTCGAAGATAAAGTTAAAGGTGGTGAATTAGATTACTTGAGAAAAAAGCCGGGATTTTATTACAGTGAGAAAGATTTTATAGAGAAAATTCAAAAAACCTTAGATGTAAAACCAGGACATAGGTTTCCTATAACTTACATCATGGAAGCAGCTGATGATATATCATATCTAACTGCTGACTTGGAAGACTCAGTTGAGAAAGGAATTCTTAGCTTAGATGAAGTCTATATCATGATAAAAAAAGAGTGTGAAAAAGAGGGTGAAGATTATTTACTTGAACTCATAGATGACAAGTATGAAAAAGCAAAAAAGAATGAAGCACCGTACCAATTTAGTATGTTTTTTACTCTTTTTCGAGCGCAACTTGTTACCTCATTGGTTTACCATGTTGTAGATATCTATATAGATAATCATGAAGCTATATTTAATGGAGAGTTTAATTCTGCATTACTTGAGTATGATAAAAAAAGTAAGTACTATAAAGCTATTGAAATATTACAAAATATTTCAGTGAAATATATTTATCAAAACAAGGATGTGCAAGAGTTAGAGTTACAGGGTTATAGTATTGTAAATGGATTATTGAACATCTACAAACCACTTATAGAACTTAGTTCAGATGATTTTAGTGCATTGTTACAAGATGAAAGAATAGATTGTTTTTTATCAATGAGACTTATTAAAAGGGTGTCGGAGAAACAGATAGTAGCATATCAAAATGATGTAAAACTATTAGCTAAAGAAGAGACAGAACGATATGAAATACTTGAGTGGTATTATAGAGTACGCTTACTAACTGACTATATAAGTGGTATGACAGATGATTTTTCTTTAAAAGAATTTCAAATTTTATCGGCTATATAGATATGAAAAATAGTAGTTTAGCCTCCCTTCAAATCGAAATGATGCAAAAGCTTTTAGATTCAGGCAAAAAAGTTTTTTGAAGATCAAATTGCATTTGCAAAGAGTAAGGGAACTACTTTTTTATTTAGTTTCTCCAATGGAATACGCTTAAATGATATAGCGGATATCAGAGGTAGCGCTGATAGAAATGGTCCACGGTATGCTTTGATTAAAAAATCCAAAGTGCAGATGAGAGATTTAAGACAAACGAGACATACTTTTGCTGTTCAGGCTATAAAGTCTGGGATGTACACATTGCAAGAGGTTTCGGCAGTTTTGGGTCATAGTTCACTAAGTATGCTTTTTAGACATTATGGTAAGCACCTAGGAAAATCACATCTTAAAATAAATCGTTCTGTAGACATATTTGATGGTTTGGGTTACTTTTTAGGTTAGTCTGAAAAAAGTGTAGATGATGAAAAATAATTGAAAATTCTTAAAAGACCGTAGTGTAGGTAGATATGGATGGTGCTCGATACAAGATTTGAACTTGTGACCACTTCCATGTCATGGAAGCACTCTACCACTGAGTTAATCGAGCAAGAGTGTAATAATATCAAAAAAATCTTAAACTAATTTTTCTGCATTGTTTATTAAATAGTGTCTAGCTTTATATTTAATTTATGTTTATTAAGTGTATAATTTCGCTATTAAAAAAAATACTTGAGAGTAGATCATGAATTTAACTGAATTAGAAGAGTTAGGACTTAAAAATGTTGGTCAGGTTTTTCATAACCTAAGTTATGATGAATTGATCAAGCATGAGCTTGACAATGGTGAAGTACAGCAGACAAATAAAGGTGCTACCGCAGTAGATACTGGTATTTTTACAGGACGTTCTCCTAAAGATAAGTACTTTGTAGATCGTGATCCGTCCAATAAATACATTGCTTGGGGTGATGTGAACAAAAAAGTTACTGCTGAAGTTTTTGAAGAACTTCTTATTGTTGCGCAAGACCAGTTGTCTAGTAAAGATTTATATGTAACAGATGTTTTTTGTGGCTCATCAGTAGCTTCTAAAAGATCTGTTAGATTTGTTTCTGAAATTGCTTGGCAGTCTCACTTTGTAAAAAATATGTTTATCCGTCCAACAGAACCAGAACTTGAAGTGTTTAAAACTGATTTTGTTGTTTTAAATGCATGTAAAGCAGTAAATGACAAATGGAAAGAGCATGGTCTAAATTCAGAAGTATTCGTACTTTTTGATGTTGAAAAGAATATGGCAATTATTGGTGGTACTTGGTATGGTGGTGAAATGAAAAAAGGAATTTTTTCAATGATGAACTACTGGTTACCACTTGAAGGTAAGCTTGCTATGCATTGTTCAGCTAATGTTGGAGAAAAAGGCGATACAGCACTTTTCTTTGGACTTAGTGGAACCGGTAAAACTACACTTTCTACTGATCCTCACCGTGCTTTAATCGGTGATGATGAACATGGTTGGGATAATTACGGTGTGTTTAACTTTGAGGGTGGATGTTACGCAAAAGTGATTGACCTTGATGGAAAGAGCGAACCAGAAATTTATAATGCTATTAGAACAGATGCTCTTTTAGAAAATGTTGTAATGTATGGTGAGGGTGAAGTAGATTACGAAGATAGTTCTAAAACGGAAAATACTCGTGTTTCTTACCCGATAGAGCATATTGAAAATCATAAACATGATTTAATGGCAGGGCACCCTGAAAACATCATTTTTTTAACGGCTGATGCTTTTGGTGTTTTACCCCCAGTGTCTAAACTTTCAAAAGAACAAGCTATGTACTACTTTTTAAGTGGTTACACTGCTAAAGTTGCTGGAACTGAGCGTGGAATTACTGAGCCGGTTGCAACTTTTTCTGCTTGTTTTGGTGAAGCTTTCTTACCACTTCACCCAACTGTTTATGC
>NZ_JBLHOE010000006.1:0-65437 GCF_047622445.1 Sulfurimonas sp. | reverse complement strand
TTACCTCTTTTAATAATGATTTTAAATGGGCAAATGATAAAAAACCAAAAGATTTTCAAGAGATAGAAATATTTTTTGATAAAGATGAATATCTACCTGCAATCGCCTTATACAGCGATGAAAAAACATTAATAATAGAACATATGAATCAAGAAAATGAAAAAGTTTATTTTGAGGATATGGATTTTGTGAATATTGCACAAGAGGTAGCATATAGCTTGTTAAATGATAAATATGAAAGATTTTCAGTTGAAGTCACTAATGAAACCATATTAATTGTACCATCTACAATAGAACCAATTATTAGAGATAGAGAAAAAGTTAGAGAAGCATTAGTTAAAAGAAAAGAGGAAAGAAAAAAACTAACTGGTATTTAGAGGATTATAAAAAACAAAAAGCAAATGATTTCAAAGAAGATAACTCAGAATTTGAAATGTTAGATAGAGAAGATAACAAAGATAAATCATATGATTTTAAAAATGAGTGGGAGTACAAACTAAAACAACATTATAAAAGTGCAGTAGTAGATAAAGGACTGATGCTAAAGTTTGAGAGTTTTAAATTACCTCGTTTTGTTTCAGAGTACATAGTTTCAACTTTCATAGATCAACACGGTTTAAAAGATGGACTTGTGAAAGTTGAAGAGTTTTTATCTAAACACTATCCTAAACCAAATTCTACTGATTTACTTCATTATAGAATCCAAACAGAAGGTTCTATAAGCATCATAGACAACTTTAAAGTGAGTGTTCACATAGAAAGACATGGAAATGAAAGATTTACAAAAAGCACTTTTAGGCTCACTTAAAGAGTTTATTTTAGAGTTGGGTGTTGGATTTGCATTTATTGGTGAAGAGTATCGTTTAGAAGTGGGTGATGATGATTTTTATATTGATTTACTTTTTTACCATAGAGATTTGAAATGTTTAGTAGCGTTTGAGCTAAAAATAGGCAAATTTAAACCAAGTGATTTAGGGCAACTTGAATTTTATCTAGAAGTACTCGATAGAGATGTCAAAAGAGATGATGAAAATCCTAGTATAGGTATACTCTTATGTAGAAAGAAAAATGATGAAGTGGTTAAATATGCACTAAGTAGAAGTTTAAGTCCAACAGTTGTATCAGAATATGAAACAAAACTAATACCTAAAAAAGTACTCCAAGATAAAATGAATGAGCTTTACGAGCTTTATGCGTTGGAGATAATATAAGGTAAACCTACAAATTTTTTAAGTGAATTTACTATTAAAGGTTTTGTATTAGATAAGAAAAGACTTGAAAATGCTTCTTTTATTATACTCGTAGATATTGGAAGTCATAGGGATGTTTATTTCGGGTAAAGCTTAAATTTTAAACAAAATAATAGTCTATACGATGCAAAACTGATGTATAATTGACTCATAATTAAAGAGGAGAACCTTTTGCAAACACCTTTAGAAAATTTTATAGATCATAAATCTGAAACTGGAATGCAGTGCGGTAACTACTCTATAGATATTCCACAGCTTAAAGATGGTGAACAGTATAGATTTCATTTTGATGCCACTGCATGTGTTGGTTGTCATTGTTGTGAAGTAGCCTGTAATGAGCAAAACAATAACCCAGCAGATATAAAATGGCGTAGAGTTGGTGAAATGGAAGGTGGTGAATTTCCAGCTTTTTCTCAACTTTTTAACTCTATGAGTTGTAATCATTGTATAGATCCCGAGTGTCTTATTGGCTGTCCTACAAACTCTTATATAAAGATAGAAGAAACGGGAATTGTAATCCATGAAGATGATACTTGCATAGGATGCCAGTACTGCACATGGAACTGTCCTTATGAAGTACCAGTTTTTCACGAAGAGCGAAACATAGTTACGAAATGTCATATGTGCCACGAAAAACTTGATGTTGGTGAAACACCATCTTGTGTGCAAGCGTGTCCATCTGGTGCGATTATGATTGAGACAGTGAACATAAAAGAGTGGCTTGAAGATGATATTGACGAAGAAGGCAATATGCCGTTTCTACCTGATGCAAGAATTACAAATTCAACTACACGTTATACTTTGCCTGAAAATATGCCCGAAATGAAAGAAGTGGATGAGCATATTTTAAAGCCTGCTCACTCAGAACTACCACTTGTTTTTATGACAGTTTTAACACAAATATCTTTAGGTGGATTCTTTGTACTTTTCTTAGGTGATGTTATGAGTGTTTTAGGTTTCGAGTCTGCAAACTGGATGATGGCACTTTTAATCATGCTTCCTGCTGCACTAGGTCTTCCTCTTTCCGCATTACACCTAGGTCGCCCATTTTTAGCACTTACGGCTATGAAAAATATCAAAACGTCATGGCTCTCTCGTGAGGCTTTAGCCTTGGGTGTATTTACACTTTTAATGAATATTGTCGTCGTTATGTATTTTATAGAAGAGATTCATATAAGCATACGTCTATTAGTTGAAGCAATAACCTTAGGGGTTGGGATATATGGAATCTATGCGCAAAGTATGATTTACCGTATAAAAGCACGTCCATCATGGGATAGAGAAACTACAAACATTAAGTTTTTTGGAGTGGCATATATAGGTGCATTCTTAATGGCTTTTTTTGCAGTCGTGTTTAGTATGTATGATATTGCCATTCCTTTACTTGTTCTAGGAATGTTAGGAGCACTTGCCCAAATGTTCTTCTCTTTAGAAGACTTAAGAGATTTAGATACAGAACAGAAAAATGAGTACCAGTTAAAAAGAACACAAAGGCTTTACAATGAGAACTTTAAAAATGTAAAATTATTTCGTTTTATAGCTCTTATCTTAGGGGGAGTATTTTTACCTCTTTTTGTCATAACACTAGTAAGTGCAGATTCTATGGGAGGGGCAAGTATAGGCCTTTTTATCTCGTTAATACTGGTATTTGCAAGTGAGATAAGTGATAGGTTCTTATTTTACGCTACAGTCGTTCCACTTGGAATGGCTGGTGGATTTTTTGTTGGGAAGCAAAGAGGTTAATACAAACAAGGTATAATCTTTGCCATGAAAACAAAAAGTTTTGTTACATTTGCATTGTTGTTTGTTCTAAGCTTTTCCATAGCTCACGAGTATGTTTTTGCACTTTTTGATGATGACCACGCTAGTGTTATCGAATATGTTGCAGAGCTAGAAGCTCCATCTGATCATGGAGATATCTGTGATGCACATTTTGAATATCACCAAAGCTTTGTACTTACTGAGAACCTTGTTCTCTCTAAACTAGAATACAGATTTCTAAGTAAGACTCTTGTAACAGAATCCTACAACTTTAAAACCTACTCAAATTTTTTAAAACCCCCAATAGCATAAACCTTACTATATAAAAACATTAAATACATATAAATAGGAACAATAATGATAAAAATATTATCAGTCATTGTTTTACTTTCTGCATCAATATTTGCGCAAAGCTTTGATGAGTTTTTAAACAATGCCTTAAAAAATAGTCCGTATTTAAAATCAAATAATTTAAATATAAACCAAGCCAAGGAAGAAGGCTCACGCCTACTTCGATATGAAAATCCAAGCCTTAGAATTAAATACTCTAGATTCGAAGATGGTGAAGCAGATGGGAATGGGTATAAACTAGAATACTCTCAAGCTCTTCGATTACCTGGAGTTGGGCATGCAAAAGAGATGCTCTCTCAGTCATTAAGTAAGAGTGCAAAAGCTTCGTATGCATTGGAAAAATCACAATTACGTAGAAATATATCACTAGAATATATAAAGTATTCTCAGATGAAAACCTTAGAAAAATTAGGAGAGGAAAGACTCTTCTTAGCGCAGACACTTTATTCTTTTACAGAAAAAAAGTATGAAGAAGGGACAATATCTCGAGGCAAAATGCTTGCGTCGAAACTTGAGTATGAAATGTTACATATTAATATGGAAAAACTCAAGTATGAGACCATTCAAAGCTATTTTTCACTTCTAAGTATGGCTGGAGTTAAGGAAGAGGTAGAGCTTAGTCTTGGGCATAATTTTGTCCTAACTACAACAAGTACTCCTAATGTAGAGATTGATTATCTACAAAGCCAAAAAGATAAGGCTCTCGATGTAGCGAATGTAGCTTCAAATACAATAGAATCGATTGAACTGTATGGTGAATATGAAAAGGAACCAGTAGAAAAAGTGATGAGTCTTGGTGTCAAGATTCCTTTAGTAATTTTCAATGACAAGTCACAAGAAAGGCGTATAGCGAAACTTGAAGTAGAAAAACAAGATTACTTGATTGAAAATGAAATAGCAAAAATAAATCTAGAATTAATAAAGCTTGGTAAACAAAGAGTATTACTTCAAAATGTAAAAACAAAGAATGAAAATCTTATAAAAAGTTTGTCTGAAATGTTATTGATGTTTGAAGATGCTTATGCAATTGCTAAAGTTAATTTACTTGAAGTTCAAGATATTAAAGCAAAAATTTTAACGGTAAAGTCCAACTTGCTTGAGACTCAAACAAAATTAGACCAAAATATTATTATGTCTAATTACTTAGAAGGTAGTTTATAATGAAAAAAATTATATTAATGAGCTTATTTTTATATAGTGCAGTTTTTTCTCTTGAAATTCCACAAGAGCATGCACAATTAAGAGAGTTTGGAAAGTCTGTGGAACTTAATGCCCAGATTATCCAACTCTCAAACTCTTCACAATCTGTAATGAGCCAAGTAAGCGGACATATTGAGAAGTACTATGTAAAAGCAGGTGAAAGAATTAAAAATGGACAGAAGATAGTTTTGATTGAATCAATTATGCTATCAAAAATGACAGCCAATTTTATTTCGCAAAAGAAGCAGCTACATTCGTTAGAAAAGAATTATGCAGCAACACAAAACCTTTACAAAAAAGGTATGACATCGCTTCAGTCACTCAATCTACAGAGTATAGAAAGGGATGAATTACTTTCAAGTTTTACAGCATTGAAGTCGCAGTTAAAAACACTAGGTGTAGATACAAGTAAACTCACTAAAGCAACATCAAACTTTATTCTTTATGCGCATAGTGATGGGGTTGTATCAAAAGTATTACAAGCTTTACATTCAGGGATTCAAGAAGATACTCCCATTATTTCTATGGTAAAAGAACAAGCGTATTATGTAAAGTCTTTTTTACCTTTAGAGTATGCGTCAAAAGTACGTGTGGGACAAAAAAGCACTTTAAAAGTAAATGGAAAAATGATCAGTTCTTACATTACTCAAATTCTTCCAGAAGTGGATGAAGTAACGCAAAGAATCGTGTTACTATCTAGTATAAACGAAAAGACGGATAACCTGTATATCAACACATATCTTGCAGTTACCTTGCACTTTGATGATACAAAAAAGCATGTAGCTGTAAATAAATCAGCACTTTCATTTTTTCAAAATGAGTGGGTTGTTTTTGTACCAAGGGAAGAAGAACAAGGACATGAAAAACATGAGTCAGATGATAAAGATGAACATAAAGGACATGATCATGATGAAGAGGAAGTTCTTTATGAACTTAGAGTAGTAAAAGTTATTACACAAGATGATAATTATGTAGCCGTAGAAGGTTTGTCAGTCGGTGAAGAATATGTAAGTGCTAAAAGCTACTACGTAAAGTCTATGCTTTTAAAGTCGTCTCTTGGCGGACACGGACACTAGGATGTTACATTATTTAATCGATACATCATTAAAATATAAATTTTTAGTAATCACACTTTTTATAGTGATATCCGCCTTTGGTTTTAAGGCTTATCAAGAGATTCCAGTGGATGCTTTTCCTGACATTACGCCAAAGCAGGTAGTGATTTATACAGAATCTCCGGGCAATTCGGCTGAAGATATTGAAAAGCTTATAACCTATCCTATAGAATCAGCACTCTCTGGTATGGCTAGGGTAAAGCTCATTATGTCAAATTCGCTTTTTGGACTTTCCTATGTGTCTGTTTTCTTTGAAGACGATATGGATATATATTTTTTACGTCAGTTAGTATCTGAGCGCTTAGGTTCTGTGGATATTCCAGCAGGTTGGGGAAAACCAACACTAGGGCCAAATACAACCGGCTTGGGTCAAGTATTTTGGTACGAGATTAAAGATACAACAAAGAAATACTCTTTACGTGAAATACGTGAGATGCAAAATTATGTTGTAACACCGCTTTTTAAAAGTGTTAGTGGAGTGGAAGAAGTAGTAAGTTGGGGTGGTTATGAAAAACAATACAATGTTCTCATAGATACGAAAAAACTTCAAAATATTGGAGTGACTTATCACGATATTGTGAATGCTTTACAAAGCTCTAATCAGGCAGCTGGTGGACAGTACTTAGAGTTTAATCGTGAACAGTATCTTATCCGTGGGGCAGGACTTTATAAATCACTTGAGGATATTCGAAATACTGTGGTGAAGTCAGGTGCCGGTCACTCAGTAACTATACGTGATGTAGCGACAGTAGAGACTGGTTCAGCTCCTAGATTTGGTTCTATCAGTATAGACGGTGGTGAAGCTGTTATTGGGATGGTTTTACAACGTACAGCTACAAATGCAGCAAAGGTTGTTGCAAAACTCAAAGAAAAACTTGAGGTCGTTGAGTCTGCACTTCCTGAAGGTGTAGTTATTCGTACCATATATGACAGAACTGAGATTACGCATAAAGCTGTAAATACAATGACTTCAGCATTAGTTTCCGGTGTGATTTTGGTTGCCATAGTTCTGTTCTTATTTTTGTTTGAACTACGTTCTGCATTTATTGTAATCATATCTTTACCTTTATCTCTTTTAGTGGCATTTTTACTAATGGACTATTATGATGTGAGTGTAAACTTGATGAGTCTAAGTGGTTTAGCCATAGCAGTAGGGATGATAGTTGATGGAACCATTGTTATTGTAGAAAACTCCTTTAGAAAACTTCACGATGAACCAGGTAGAGCAAAAATTGAGGTTATAGCTGATGCAGCAAAAGAAGTAGCAAGTCCTGTTACTTTTGCAGTTTTAATCATAGCGGCTGTTTTTATTCCTTTACTTTCACTTGATGGCTTAGCAGGCAAGCTTTATTCACCAATGGCACTAAACATTGTGTTTGTAATGCTTGGTTCACTTGCAGTTGCTTTGATTTTAGTTCCGGTTTTAAGTGTCTTGCTTTTAAAACCATCTAAATCAAAAGAAAATGCCGTGATGAGAGGGATTAAAAAAATATATACACCATTTTTACTTTTTTCACTTTCACATGCAAAAATGGTCTTAGTCTCTGTGTCTATAGTTTTTGGAGTACTAGCATACATGTTGACGCTTCAAGGGCGTGAGTTTATGCCAGAGCTTAATGAAGAGTCGATTATGTATAGAGTTGTGGCTATTCCGGGAACCGGACTTAAACACTCAACACAAACAGCTGGTGAAATAGAGAAATATATTCTCAAAAATTACTCGGATGATGTGGAGTCAGTTTTATCTATGATAGGGCGAAGTGAAAATGGCGAGACTGCTCAAGCTAATTATATGGAAGTGCTTCTTACACTCAAACCAAACATAGAAAGTCTACCTCTACTAACAAGGGAAATGAACAAAGATTTAAAACAGCACTTTGAGTTCATAAACTTTATTCCAACACAACCTATAGCAATGAGAATCGAGGAGTTGCTTGAAGGGGTAAAAGCAGAGTTAGCGGTGAAGATTTATGGAGACGATCAAAAAGTACTTGACTCAATTTCTAAGGACATTCAAGCAGTTTTAGAAAATGTGGATGGCTTAGATGAGATGGAAGTTGAGGTACAACTTGGCCAAGCACAGATAAAAATTGAACCAAATTATCTTTCTCTTGCTCGTTATGGAATCAGTGTTGAAGAGCTTATGAATGTAATTCGTAATGGTCTCGGTGAAGAAGCTGTGAGTGAAAAGATAGAAGGAATTCGTAGATTTGGAATTGTTGCTAAAATCAAAGATGCTAAGACTGATATAGAAGCGGTGAAGGCTGTAACAATGCGTTCAAGCAATGGAGCTTTAGTAACACTAGAACAAATTTGTGACATTAAAGTTATGCAAGGTCCTTCATTTATAAAACGAGAAAACTTGAGTCGTTATATGGTTCTTTCTATGGGTGTGAGTGGTCGTGATGTAGCCTCTTTTGTTGAAGAAGCAGATGCTCTAATTAAGAAAAATGTTGTCATCCCTGATGGTTATTACATCGGTTGGGCAGGGGACTTTAAAAACATGAAAGAAGCTACTCAAAAGTTGATGATAATCATACCTATTACACTCTTTTTGATAGTACTTCTTCTTTATACAGCATTTAATTCTCTTTCAAAAGCGGGACTAATTTTACTCAATGTACCATTTGGTCTCATAGGTGGAATCTCTGCTTTGATGCTTAGTGGGATTTATCTTTCTGTATCTGCAATCATAGGTTTTCTAGCAATTTTTGCGATTTCTATTTTGAATGGGATTGTACTAGTGAGTTTTATAGATGAACTTCGAGCTAAGTTTCCTCGGGTAGAGTTGAAAATCTTACTCAAAGATGCAACATTATTGAGACTTCGTCCAGTACTAATGACAGCATTTACAACATTATTTGGAATACTCCCACTTCTTTATGCCACTGGTGTTGGAAGTGAGATTCAGTATCCACTTTCTGTTGTGATTACGGGAGGTATTATTAGTTCAACATTATTGACACTATTAATTCTTCCATCAACATATCTATTATTTTACAATAAAAAACATCAAAAAAATCAGTAGATAAACTTGGGATACTTTTGCAAGTATCCCTTGGAGTAATAGCTTTAAAGTTTAGAAATACAATGGTATAATAGACCAGACTATATGTTTTCATAAGGAGTCTGAAATGCAGCATTTGATGGGACAGAGTTGGCATAGTATACAACCAGAGGAGATAGTAGAACTTTTAGAGAGTGATATGAGTGATGGCTTAGGTCCACTGAGCATCAAACATCGAGAAGAGTTTTTTGGTAAAAATACTTTAAAAGAAACAAAGCAAGATTCTAAATTGAAAAAATTTATCTTGCAGTTTCATAATGCACTTATCTATATTCTTTTAGGTGCATCCCTCGTTACAGCACTACTTCATGAGTGGATAGACAGTGGTGTAATCTTCTTCGTAGTTATTATAAACGTCATCATCGGTTTTTTACAAGAACTCAAAGCACAAGAGGCTATAGAATCATTAAAGAAGATGATGCAAACAGAAGCTATAGTTATTCGAGATGGTGAAAAACTTAGTATTTCTTCGGTAGGTATAGTTCCTGGAGATATAGTTTTACTTGAATCTGGTTCTAAAGTAGCGGCTGATTTAAGGCTACTAGAAGTGAGAGATTTAAAAGTAGATGAGTCAATGCTTACGGGCGAGTCTGTAAGTTCACTCAAAACTGCTTCTCTGCAAAGACAAGACATAACTTTAAATGACAGAAACAACATGGCGTACTCTGGAACCTATGTAACTTATGGTCGAGCAAAAGGTATTGTCGTTGCTACCGCGGACCATACAGAACTGGGAAAAATCGCACATCTTCTAGAAAATACACAAAGTATGGATACCCCACTTACAAAAAAAATAGCTGCTTTTTCAAAACTTTTATTGTACGTAATTTTGGCTCTTGCAGCATTTACTTTTGCTATTGGTGTGTTAAGAGAAAACAGTGCAATAGAGACATTTATGGCTTCAGTTGCTTTGGCTGTAGGAGCTATTCCTGAAGGTTTACCCGCTGCTGTAACTATTACACTTGCAATTGGTGTGAGTCGCATGGCGAAGAAAAATGCCATCATTAGAAAGCTTCCAGCTGTGGAAACCTTAGGAAGTGTTACAACAATATGTTCAGATAAAACAGGTACGCTTACGCAAAATAAGATGACAGTAACAGACATTTATACTTCAGGCACTTGCTACACTATAACAGGAAGCGGTTATGAGCCTAAAGGCAAGCTCTTAAAAGATGGCCAAAAAATAGAATCTTTAAATGAAAATTTACAAGAGATATTTCGTATAGGTTATTTATGTAATGAATCATATCTTGTGCAAAAAGATGGGCTCTATAGTATAAATGGTGACCCAACAGAGGGAGCATTAGTTGTTAGTGCTCTTAAAGTTGGATGTAGTGAACATCTTTTACATGTAGAGTATCCAAGACTAGATATTTTGCCATTTGAATCAGATAGACAATTTATGGCTACGATTCATAAAGATGTAAAAAATGAGCAAAATGTTTTATATCTCAAAGGATCTGTTGAAAAGATAGTATCTATTTGTGAGAATGAAATGAGTGACGGTGAAGTTATTGCGATTGATAGAGCAAAGATTGCACATAAAGTGGCACAGTTTGCCTCCCAAGGTCTGAGAGTTTTAGCTATGGCTAAAAAAGATGTATCCCAAGATAACATAGACTCAGAAGTACTTAAAAATAAGTTCACTTTTATGGGTCTTCAAGCAATGATGGATCCTCCAAGAGAAGAAGCAATTTTAGCGGTGGAAGAGTCTCTTGGCGCAGGGATTAAAATCATTATGATTACGGGAGATCATGCACTTACTGCTTTTTCAATAGCTAAGATGATGTCCATAGTTCCACAAGAAACAGAGTATGAAGGCTCGGTCATAACTGGTGCTGATCTTTTTAAGTTGACAGATGCCGAGCTTATTGAAAAAGTAAAAGAGGTACGGATATTTGCAAGAGTAGAACCAGAACAAAAGCTCCGTATTGTAGATGCGCTTCAAGAAGCAGGGGAGATAGTTGCAATGACAGGAGATGGTGTGAATGATGCTCCAGCTCTTAAACAAGCAGATATTGGGATTGCTATGGGTGTCACTGGAACTGAGGTTGCAAAAGAAGCAGCGGATATGATTTTAAGTGATGATAATTTTAGCTCCATTGCACATGCTGTGAGAGAGGGAAGAAATGTGTTTGATAACTTGATCAAATTTATCACATGGACACTTCCTACGAATCTCGGTGAAGGACTCATGATTTTATTTGCGATTAGCTTAGGTTTAACACTCCCAATCCTTCCTGTACAAATTTTATGGATAAATATGTCTACTGCAATTTTCTTAGGTCTGATGCTTGTGTTTGAACCAAAAGAGGCAGACATAATGTCGCATCCTCCTCGTAGTCCACAAGCTCCAATTTTAGGTAAAAGTATGATTGTGCAGATGCTTGTTGTTGGTTTTTATATGCTCATTGCATCTTATATGATGTTTAATAACGCCATCGCTAATGGGCATAGTGTTGAGTATGCAAGAACTATTGCTGTAAATATTTTTGTATTTATTGAATTGTTTTATCTGTTTTCTTGTAAAGAGTTACAGAAGTCAGTATTTAAAACAAACATATTTAATAATAGATTTTTACTTATAGGTGTAGGAATGATGACTCTTGTTCAAGTTGCATTCACTCATACAAGTTTGATGAACACTCTTTTTAAAAGTGAATCTTTAGATATCGAAACCTGGATAAAGATACTTTGTATATCTTTTGGTGTATTATTTGTTGTTGAGATGAAACGATTTATAGAAAATAAATTTGCATAAGGTATAAAGTGAAATATGAAAAAAATATATATAATTAGACATGCAAAATCAAGTTGGAAAGATATGGATTTAGAAGATTTTGACAGACCTCTAAATAAACGAGGAGAGTTAAATGCACCTCTTATGGGTAAAAGATTAAAAAAGAAAAGTGTAGTGCCTGACATCATTCTATCAAGCTCTGCTCTAAGAGCAAAAACAACAGCAAAGATGATTGCGAAAGAGCTACAGTACTCTCAAAAGATTGTCTTTAAAGATGATATGTATCATACAAATGTAATTTTTTTACATAAGATGCTAAAGCATCTTGATGATAAGCATACAACTGTATTCTTATTTGGGCATAACTCAGAGTTAAATATGTTAGCAGAGTACTATGTAGATTTAGAGGAAAATATCCCAACCTGTGGAATCGTAGAGATAGAGTTTAGTAGTAAAAAATGGTCAGGTATTAGTAGTAAAAATGCCACGCTTCTCTCGTTTGATTATCCGAAAAAAGAAAATTAATAAAAGGTTATATAGTGAAACAAAATTTCGAAGTTTTAAATGTTAAATGTGGTGGATGTGGACATACACTCATCACATCTTTAGAGAAAGAATTTGGTACTGTTGAAGTTAACTTGGAAGTTGAGCCTAGGGTTATTACCTTGGATGTAGAAGAGGGAAATATCCCTCGCTTGAGAGTAGAACTTAAAAAACTAGGTTATCCAATGAGTGATGAAGACCTAAGCAAGTTTGACGCTTTTAGTACAAATGCAAAGAGCTATATTTCATGTGCAATAGGGAAGATAAACAACTAATGAATTACAGATATATAGGACGCACTGGATTACGTGTTACACCGATTTGTTTAGGTACGATGAATTTTGGTTCTTCATGTGAAGAGAAAGAATCCTTTAAAATTATGGACAAAGCTTACGACAGAGGAATTAACTTCTTTGACACTGCTGAGCTGTATCCAGTACCTCCAAAAACATCATGGGCAGGGGAAACAGAATCTATCATCGGTAGGTGGCTTAAAGACAAACCTAGAGATAAACTGATCATCGCTTCAAAAATTGCTGGTGCTGCAAATGGTTGGTTTGTTCCACCTATTCGCCATGGCTTCACCGCAGTAGATAAGTTTCATATCAAATCAGCGATAGAAGGAAGTTTAAAAAGATTAGGAACGGACTATATAGACCTCTACCAAATGCACTGGCCTGATACTGTTGTACCCATAGAGGAGTCCCTTAAAGCTTTTGATGAGTTGGTACAAGAAGGGAAAGTTCGTTACCTTGGGACTTCAAATGACACAGCGCATGGTTTAACTAAAGCAAATGAAACTTCAAAAAGGTTAGGTATTGCAAGATTTGAATCCATCCAAAACAATTTCTCTTTAAACAATCCACGCTTTTTAGATGAGTTGGCTGGTGTGTGTAAAGCAGAAAATATTTCATTACTTCCCTATTCACCAATTGCTGGTGGAGTTTTAAGTGGAAAGTACAATGGAAGTTTTTACCCTGAGATCAGTAGATTTTCAGACTACTTAAAAAGTGAGAATCCTCGTGCACGAGCACAAGCTACAAGATTTGTAAATAAAAAATCTTTAGCAGTAACTCTGAAGTACATGGAAATTGCAAAGAGACTGGAAATTTCGCCTGTTACGCTAGCAGTAGCGTACTCAAAACAGTTCGACTTTGTAGCTTCGACTATTATCGGTGCGAGAACAGCAGAACAACTTGATGCGTCTTTTGCAGCTCTAGATTTAGAACTTAGTGGTGAAGTTATGAAAGAGATACAAGAAATACAACAAGAGATTATGTATCCTATGGGCTAGGGGAGAGGTATGGATTCTTTAAATTTTTGGCTTTTATACTCAATAACTGTTTTTGTAGCTTCGATCATTCCAGGTCCCAGTATGCTTTTAGCTTTAAGTCATGGACTAAAATATGGAGCAAAAACTTCAATAGCTACTGCCTTGGGTAATACTACAGCATCCATGATTCAAGCAACTATATCAATCACAGGTTTAGGACTCTTACTCACAACTTCAAATACAGTATTTATGTTGATTAAGTATGTTGGTGCTTTATATTTAATCTATCTTGGGATTAAACTTTTTAGGACACCTTTTCATATCGAGACAAATAATTCATCAAAAACAAAAAATAAATCTAGTAGAAAACTGTTTAATGAATCATTTATTATTGCTGCATCTAATCCTAAAGCACTCATTTTTTTTACAGCACTTTTTCCGCAGTTTATTAACGAAGGTCAAAACAGTTTTTTCGATTATTTTTTACTTGTAACTTTACTTGGAATCATAGCATTTACTTGTATGATGATATATTCCTTAAGTGCTTACTTCATCAAGGATTTATTCAATAAAACTTCAATAGGTAAATATTTTGGGAAGATCATAGGAAGTTTGTTTATTGGATTAGGTGCTAGTTTAGCTTTAGATAGAAGGTAAATAGGCTAGCTAAATATCAATTTTTTTTAACTACAAATAACTGTATACCTATATCTTAAGTACTTTTAGCGTAAAAAATAAAAAATCTAACTTACTTTTAATAGATTTGTATTATACTTAATACTACAAGAATAAGGAATTTTTTTTGAAAAAACTCTTAATAGTATTTTTACTGTTTTTATTATTATCTATGTCTGTAGATGCAACCAGTTTCACTCAAAAAGAGAAACTTTGGCTTAAAAATAACCTAAACATAGGCTTAGTGGCTCCTAGATATATAGAACCTTATGTTCTCTCAAATTTTGATGGAACCTTCTCTGGAATAGTTCCTGATTATCTTGAGAAAATATCTGAGATTATAGGGAGTCGAGTTTATATCAAAGTCTTGGTTGATGCAGGAAAAGGGCATAGCTTGTCTCACGAAGAAGGTTTTTATGGGCATGCTACTCTCGTTGATTCTCTTATGATTAGAAAGATGCATAGTCTCACTAATTCTTACATGAAAACTCCATTAAACATATTTACTTCGCATAAGAGTAAAATAAAAATTCAAACTCACAAAGATTTAGAAGGTAAAAAAGTTGCTGTATTAAAAGGTCACTTGGGAATGATGGATTTTTTAAATGAACTTGAGGGTATAAGTATAGTGGTATCAAAAACCCCAAAAGAGCAATTAATTTTACTTCAAAATGGTGAAGTTGATGCTGTTGTTGGCTATGTAAACTATCATTATTTCATCAATAAATTGTTTTTAACAAATATAAAACTAGCTTTCTCTTTAAAGAACGAACTATCTATACACATGGGAGTGAATGATAAAAATAAGACTTTAAAGTCCATTTTAAATAAAGCTATTGGACTTATTTCAAAAGATGAACTCTATGAAATTCAGAGTAAATGGTTTAGAGAATATATTGTTAATGATACTAAAGGTGCAATACAATCTAGAAGTTTAAACTTAACAAAAGAGGAAAAAGAGTATTTAGCTAATAAACCATACCTTAGTGTTATGAGTTTAACAAAATTCCATCCATTCTCATTTAAACGAGATGCAATTATGGTAGGTTATACTAATGACATATTACAACTATATGGAAGTATACTGAATAAAGAAATCAAACTTGTTACAAAAACATGGAATGAACAATTAGATATGTTAAAAAAAGGTACATTAGATTTTATACCTTATATAGTAAGTACAGATGAACGTAAAAAGTATATGGATTATGTTGATTTTGAGCATATAAATTATCTTATAGGTTTTGCTACAAACAAAAATAATAAAATCAATTCTATGGCAGACTTAAAAGGTAAAAAAGTAGCTGTTGTAAATAAATATTTTGTTCATGATCATTTAAAAAATAATTTTCCAAATATTGAATTAGTTCTTACTGACTCAACGCAAAAATCTCTTGAGGCTGTTGCTAAAAATGAAGTATATGCAGCTTTGGATAATGTTACAACTTTAAATTATTTTATTAAAGAAGGATGGCTGCGTCAAATCGCTATCAAATATGTTGATGATTTAGGTTTACCCCATATTAATAAATTACATATGAGTGTTAAAAAAGGTAATCACTTATTAAAATCGATTTTAGAAAAAGTGAATAAAGTATTACCAAGTAATAAAGTTAATAGCTTAAAAGAAAAATGGTTCGGTAGTAATAGTTTAGATACATTGTTAACGCAAAAAGAGAAAGAATATTTAGATGAAAAACCATACATTTCTGTTATGAGTTTAAAGAATTTTCAGCCATTTAGCTTTAAAAATAAGGGTGAATTTTTAGGATATAGTGTTGAAATTATGAGGCTTATTGGAAAGAGTTTAAACAAAGATATAAAGTTTATTGCAAAGCCATGGAATGAGCAATTAGAGATGCTGAAAAATGGACAATTAGATGTAATACCTCACTTGGCCGTTACAGATGAACGTAAAAAGTTTGTAGATTATACAAACTTTATACACATTACATTTTTAATTGGTTTTGCTATTCAAAAAGACCAAACTATTAACTCAATGGAAGATTTAAAAGGAAAAACATTAGCAGTAGTTAAGGGGTATTATTTACAGAGCCACATAGAAAAAGCTTTTCCTCATATTAAATTACTAGTAATGAAATCTACAGAAGCGGCAGTTGATGCAGTTGCGCAAGGTAAAGCGTATGCGGTCATTGATAATACACCTACTCTTAACTACTTTATTCAAGAAAAATGGCTTAGTAATCTAAAAATTGCTACAGTTGAGGATTTAGGACTATCGCTTCAAACTGAAATGCCAATGGGCCTTACCAAAGGAAATTATTTATTAAAATCAATTTTACAAAAAGCAAATAAATTGATACCTTTTAATGAGCACCTAAAGTTAAAAAGAAAATGGCTTCTCTCAGAAGATTCACTTATTAACTTAACAGATGAAGAAAAAGCATATTTAAAAGATAAAAAAATAATTAAAATGTGTGTATTACCAGACTGGCTACCTTTTGAACAAATAGATGAATATGGGGCTCATAAAGGTATTGGTGCAGATATAATGAAAATAGTTTCTAAATCTATAGATACACCAATAGAACTTATGCCTACAAAGGTATGGGCACAATCTTTACAAAGTATCAGAGATAGGAAATGTGATATTTTACCTGTTGCAATGGATATTCCAAGTCGTAGAGATGCTATGAATTTTACAAAGCCATATGTTAAAGAACCTTTTGTAATAGCAACAAAATCGGAGCAGCTTTTTATAAAAAATGTACATGAACTATCTAATCGTAAAGTTGGCATTGTAAAGAGTTATGCCCATATAGAGGTATTGAAAAGTAAAAATCCATCTATAGAAATACTAGAGGTTGTAAATACAAAAGAAGGACTAGAAAAAGTTAGCAATGGAGAGCTTTTTGGATATATAGATACAATGCCTACAATTGGATATGGTATACAAAAATATTCTTTGTTAGATTTAAAGATAGCCGGTAAATTGGAGTTTGACATTAGGCTCAGTGTTGCTTCAAGAAATGATGAACCACTCTTAAATAGTATAATGCAAAAAGCACTAGATACTATAAGCGAAGAAAGAAAACGAACTATTGTTGGGAAGTGGATTGAAATTAAAGTTGCACAAGAATTTGATTATACACTGTTTTGGCAAGTTGGATTTATATTTTTAGTGATTCTACTAGCTATTATATATAAAAATAGGGCAGTCAGTATTCTTAATAAAAAACTATTAATTGCAAAGCAAGAGACACAAGAACAGCAAAACATGATTGATAAATTTGTTTTAATATTTACTACTGATTTAAGCGGTGTAATTACGAATATTAATGATGCATATTCTAAAAGTATTGGATATACAAAAGATGAACTACTAGGTCAAACGCATGCTATTATGAGACATCCAGATATGAAGAAAGATATTTTCAGAGATATGTGGAATGGATTGATAAGTAATGATGTTTGGAGTGGTGAAGTCAAAAACTTCAGTAAAGAGAAAACAGCAGTTTATTTTTTTATAAATATTGAACCTATTGTTAAAGAGACGAAAAAAATAGGATATAGATCTATTTGTGAAAATATTACAGATAAGAAAAGAATTGAAGAACTCTCAGTTACAGACCAGCTTACACAACTCGCTAATAGACTTAAACTCGAAGAGATATTTAAAACTGAGATACAGAGAGCAAAAAGGTACAAGCATCCATTTTCAGTAATACTTTTAGACATAGATAATTTTAAATCCGTAAATGATACCTATGGACATGATATTGGAGATGAGACACTTAAAAGCGTTGCTAAAGTATTAAAAGAAAGTGTACGAAGTACAGATATAGTTGGACGATGGGGTGGTGAAGAATTTATCATTTTAGCATCAGAAACAAATCTTGAATGCACTGTTCAACTTGCAGAAAAGATAAGAAACAATCTTGAATTGTACCAATTTAAAGTTATAGGATCAAAAACGTCAAGTTTTGGAGTCTCTACTTTTGAGGAAAATGATACGCAACAGACATTAGTCAAAAAAGCCGATAATGCACTCTATAAAGCAAAAAACAATGGTAGAAATAGAGTGGAAGTTTATACTACTTTAGAGGTAATTCCAACTTAGGCTCGGAAAAATAATACCCTTGAGAATAATCAATACCAAGCTCTTTAACTTTTGCTTGAATTGATTCATTTTCTACATATTCGGCTATTGTTTTCATATCCATTTTTCTTGCAAACTCCACTATCATAGATACTACCATTTGAGCATCCTTATTGTGATTTATATTTTTTATCATACTTCCATCTATCTTGATATAGTCTGCTTTTAGTTTCATAAGGTACTCAAAGTTACTATAACCCGTTCCAAAGTCATCTATAGCTATTCGACAGCCATATTTTTTTACTTTTTCTATAAAGACAGCTATTTGTTCAAAGTTTTCTATAGATTCAGATTCTACAATCTCAAATACTACATTAGATCCATTCTTACATCTCTGAAGCATATCAAAGATATATACTTGCATGTCTTCGTTCAAAATATCTTCAATAGTAAGATTTACAGAGAATTCTATATCTTTATCTTTAAACTCTTCAAAAGATTTTTTTAACATAATCTTCGTGATACTTTTGTAGTACTTTGTCTTTTTAGAAATATTTAAAAAGAAATATGGAGATATTAATTCATCACTATCTTGAAGTCTTACTAAACATTCATATTTTTCCCAAAGACCTGTGTTGTTATTGACAATTGGCTGAAAGACAGGAATAATACTATCTGTCTCAATTGCTTTTTTTATTTTTTTTGTCCATTTCATATTGTTTTCATATTCGTCATTTAAGGACAAATAATCAGTATATACTACGATGCTCTTATTTTCTTTTCTTGCAATTTTAAGTGCCATATCTGCAGTTATTAGTATCTCTAATGGTTTTTCAAATGATATTGCAGCACTAAGGTTTAAGAAAATTTCATCTTCACTTATTATAATTGCTTTTGTAGCAATGGTAGATGTTATAGATGTTATATTTTGTATAAAATCATCTCTATTTATATCTTTATTTAATATAACAAATTCATCACCTTGAAGGTGGTAAAGCTTACATACACTTCCACTACCCTCTAGCATGTCGTAGATATTATTACCTAGACTTTTTATGAGTATATCACCTTTTTCATGACCATAGAAGTCATTAATTTGTGAAAAATTATCTATATTTAAAATAGCAAGGGCTGGGTTGACACTACTCCGTATATCGTTGTTTAGTTTATATCTGTTTCCAAACCCTGTTAAAGTATCAGTATTAGCAGCAGTATTTAGTTTCTGCTGTTGATGGACCATTTGTGTAACATCATGTCTTACTGCTATGTACTCAACAATATTTTGCTTATCATCAAGTATTGGTAGTATTACCATATCTACCCAATAGTCATTGATCTTTCCTTTATTTTCTAAAATACCTTTCCAGATTTTCTTTGCTTTTATAGTATCCCATATTTTTTTGAATACTTTATCCCGATTTGATGGATGTCTCACAAGAGCATGAGATTTCCCTATAAGTTCAGCTTTTGTATAACCGGTAATTTTACAAAAGTTATCGTTAACATAAGTAATGTTACCTTCTAAATCTGTTTTACTTACTATACTAGACTCGTCCATTGCTAATTGGTGTGATTTTAAAAAAGCAACATTTTTAGATACTTCATTTGTTTTGTACATTACTTCATTTTGAAGACTTAAAGCTAAGTTCTTGAAGTATTTAATTAAATACAAGGAAATTACTACTAAAATAAGTAGAACAGCTAAATCAAAGATCACATTTTTGATAAAAGACGTTATAAAGAAAGAACTGATTTTCTCTTTAGGAACCTTTATGCTTATGATTCCTCGTAATTCTCCTAGTACATAGTCATAAGCTTTATCATACTTCTTGGATATAAACTTTGGTGCATCTTCTTTTGCTCCATGACAACTTAAACATTTTTGCTCTATAAAAAGTGGAGTTGCGTATTGAAAATACTTACCTTCATTACTAAAGTATTCTTTTTCTTTTTTATTCTTGTTGAAAAAGTTTATAGCTTTAAGTTCATTTATATCAGCCTGATTTTTTGGATTTCTTGCTCTGGAGGAAACTGTTTGTATTTTTACACCAAAGTGATTTTTTTTTGAAAACTGTTGAGATATTTCAAAGGCTGAAAAAGCGGGAAGACCTAAAAGTGTTTTCTCGTTTAAAGGGATAGTTTTATTTAAATAAAGATTTTGATAATAGTTTCTATGCACTAACATAAATTGATTGAGTGTTTGAGATTGCTTTTGAACGAAGTTATACATTCTATCATTTGCATCATAATAATTTATCGTAATATTTCCTATGGATATAATGATAAATAAAATAGGTACTAGAACTATTTGTTTTGTTGATATTATAATATTTTTGATATCACTAATCCTTATCTATAAATAGTTTAAATATCTTAAGATATTAATTATACAGATTAATGTTTTTTTTTAGCTTAATGTGTTGATAATATAACTAAATTCTGATATGTAAAAGCTCTTTGTGCTTAATATTTAATCCAAAAACCTAAATAAAAAATATTGATTATGTTATTATTGATTATCTAGAATAAGAGAGTGACATATGATTAGTTTGATAAAAGATTTTCTTGGTTTTGATATAAAAGAAGAAAAGTATAAGTTATCATCAGACCCTCAATTTGGTGTTATAGCAGACGAAAAAAAACCTGATAAATGGGTTTTTTCTACGTGTGGATACTGTGGAGTAGGGTGTGGACTTTACATTGGTGTGAAAGATGGTAAAGCTGTATATACAAAAGGTAATCCAAAACATGATGTAAACATGGGAACACTTTGTCCAAAAGGGCTGAGTGAACATCAACTTATAAACTCTAAAGAAAGAGTTACTTTACCGCTTATAAGACGTGCCGGAACTTTACGTCCTGCAAGTTGGAAAGATTCTTTTACTAAAGTTTCGTCTGAATTTAAACGTATAGCAAAAGAACACGGTGAAAAAGCTGTTGGTGTTCTTTCAACAGGGCAACTTCTTACTGAAGAATTCTATACACTTGGAAAATTTGTACAACTAGGATTAAAAACAAATAACTACGATGGAAATACGACACTTTGTATGGCTTCAGCAGTTATGGGATATAAACAGTCTTTAGGTTCTGATGGTCCAGTAGGTTCTTATGAGGATTTTGAAAAAGCAAATACCATTTTTCTTATCGGTGCAAACATAGCAGATAACCATCCTATTTTAAAACTTCACCTTGCTAAAAATAAGAATAAACCAAACATAATAGTCATAGATCCAAGGGCTTCAAAAACAGCGCAAATGGCTACTACCTTTATTCCTATAAAACCAAGAACTGACTTAGCACTTTATAATGGATTGGCATATATTGTGATGGAGCAGGGCTGGGAAGATGAAGGGTATATACAAGCAAATACAAATGGCTATAAAGAGCTTAAAAAACATCTCAAAGATTATCCGCCACAAGAAGTCGCAAACATAACTGGTATAGATGTGAAAACTCTTTATGAACTCGCACGTCAGTTTGTTTCGCAAGACTCTGTTCTCTCAGCGTGGACTATGGGAGTGAATCAATCTTTTATGGGGACTGACACTGTAAGTGCTATCATAAATCTTCACCTTTTAACAGGGCAGATTGGTCGTGAAGGTGCAGGACCTTTTTCTATAACAGGACAATGTAATGCAATGGGAACACGAGAATTCGGTTTTACTTCTTCACTTCCTGGGTATAGAAACTATGGTGATGAAGAAGCTTTAACAGATTATGCATCGAAGGCAAATATTCCCCAAAATATTATACCAACAGAACGTGGATATAAATACGCAGAAATAATAGACGCAATAGACAGAGGCGAAATAAAAGCACTTTGGATAGTCGCAACAAATCCACTTGTAAGTTTTGTGAACCAAAATAAGCTTCGTGCTACTTTAGATAAACTTGATTTACTTGTAGTTCAAGATGCATTTATGTCAGATACGGCAGAGATAGCAGATGTAGTTTTCTCGGCTGCAACATGGGGTGAAAAGGAGGGGACGTATACAAACTCCGAGAGACGATGTAATCGTGCGAACAAAGCAGTAGAACCGATTGGGGATGCAAAGAGTGATTTTGACATAGTACTAGAGTTTTCAAAGTACTTTGGTGGAGTAAATGAGCTTTTATTTCCTGAGTGGAAAAAGCCAATAGATGCTTTTCATGAGATGAAAAAAGTGAGTGAAGGTCAGTTGTGTGATTATTCTGGAATTACGTATGAGCTTTTAGAAGAACATGGTGGAATCCAATGGCCTTGTAATAAAGAGAGACCATTAGGTACGAAAAGATTATATTCACCAGATATTGCTTTTAGAACTAAAGATGAAAAAGCAAACCTCTTATGTGTAGAGTGGTTTCCCATGGCGGAACCTCAAAGTACTACATTTCCAGCACTTTTAAATACTGGTCGAACAGTAGAACAGTGGCATACACGTACAAAAACAAGAAGTATAGATATCCTCAATGATTTAGCACCTGAGTCGTGGATAGATATAAATCCTAAAGATGCAGAAGCTTTAAAAGTCAAAAGTGGCGATAGAATGGCAATATCGAGCGTAAGAGGAAGAGTTGAAGATATAATGGTTCGAGTATCTGGGAGTGTGAGAGAAGGAAATATATTTGTTCCTTTTCATTACAATACAGCACTTGTAAATAATCTTACAAATGATAGCTTTTGTCCAAAATCTGGTGAACCAAACTATAAACAAACAGCTATTCAACTTCATTCTTATGAAGTTCCAGATGGACTAGTTTTTAAAGAAACAGAAATAAGTGGTGAAATCGAACATGTTAAAACTGCCTACGAAGGTATAAAAATTATAGAGAAAGTGAGCATACTAAATGGAAAATAAAACCTTACCGATTTTACTTAAAAATCAGAAAATTCTTCTTATTGGTGGTGGTAATGTCGCTTTACAAAAAGCAGATGTTTTACTTCAAAATAAGATAGACTTTAAAGTTGTAGCAAGTATACTAGATTATAGAATCAAGACAGTAAGTCCAAAAGTAGAACAAAAAGATTTTGAGCTGAGTGACATAGAAGATTATAAAATCATTATAGATGCGACAGGAAATATGGAAGTAACTAATGTACTTTTAGAATATAAAAAGACGCATGACATTCTTTTAAATGTTGTAGATGTTCCAGAGTACTGTGATTTTTACTTTATGGCTTTAACAAAAAATCGACCACTCCAAATAGCCGTTTCAAGTAATGGTGCTTCACCTACTGCTGCAAAGCATTTTAGAGATGAGTGTGAAGCACTGATTCCTAAAGATATTACTGCTTACTTAGAGAAAAAGCAAATACAAAGAGATAGTGGCATAATTCAAGTTGAAGAAACACAAAAGGAATTAATTAAACGTAGTTCTAAGATTTATCTTGTTGGGTGTGGAACTGGGGATGTGGAATTACTTACACTTAAAGCATATAAAATTATAAAAAGTGTTGATGTCGTTTTTATAGATCATCTCATTGCTCAAGAGATTCTTGATATTATCCCCGAAAGTACAAAGAAAGTTTTTGTTGGAAAGCAAAAAGGTTTTCATTCGGTGAAGCAAGCACAAATCAACAAGCTTTTACTAGAAGAAGCGGCAACAGGTTCAAGTATAGCGAGACTTAAAAGTGGAGATCCATATATATTTGGTAGAGGAAGCGAAGAGGCTATTTCATTAGTAAAAGAGGGTGTGTCAGTTGAGGTAATTCCTGGAATATCTTCTGCTATTGCAGGACCACTTTTAGCAGGAATTGCTCCAACAGCACGTGGCTATGCTACAAATCTCTCTATTGTATCAGCACATTTAGCAGGGAACCGTATAAACTTAGAATGGGTTCCAATGTTAAAAATGGGAAACCATACAGTAGTCGTACTTATGGGAGTGTCACGGGCAGTACAAATTCAAGAATGTGCAAAGTCTATAGGTGTGGATATGAAAACACCAGTGGCTATAATATCTAATGCCTCGAGAAAAAATCAAAGTACGCAAATAGGTACTTTAAAAAATATGGATACATTATGTGAAAATGCACCACGACCAGCTTTAATAGTAATAGGAGATGTGGTAAACTTACACGAAATATTGCCAAAAATGGATTAAATACATCTCTTAATGAAAAAATTAAAATATCTTAGTCATTACCCACAACAAACTCAAGATCAAGTGCATCAGCTTATCCAAGCTGATAAACTTTCTACTCATCTTTTAAAAAAATACCCGTCTTCGCATACAATGAAAAATGACAAATCACTTTTTTCTTATGCAATAGATTTAAAAAATGAGTATATGAAAAAATCATCTCCACTCTCAAAAGTAATTTATGATGGAAAAATAAATGTTATTCATAATGCTTTAGGGACACATCATTATATATCCAGAGTGCAAGGCTCAAAACTCAAAGCAAAAAATGAAATAAGAATTGCTTCCATGTTTAAAAATGTACCCGAAGCATTTTTAGAAATGATAGTAGTACATGAACTCGCACACTTCAAAGAAAAAGAACATAACAAAGCATTTTACAAAGTGTGTGAACATATGCAACCCAACTATCATCAAGTGGAGTTTGATTTACGACTTTATCTCACTCATGTAGATATGAAAGGTAAGTTAGAAGAATGGTGTTAAGCATAAATATGTATAAAATATAGGCATTTTTTTGATAAATCATGATTGAAATATAGCTATCATATCCATACTAAACGAGGGAGTTTACTATGGAAGCTTTACAACAAGCACATGATGCAAGAGCAAAAAAATTAAATAAAATTGAACAAATAAAAGAACTCAAAACTCCACAAGAAGCCTATGATAAACTAGAACAATATGCAAAAGATGGTTACGAGTCGATTCCAGATGAAGACAAGAAGTACTTTCTTAAATGTTTTGGAATCTACGATAGACCAGCAACTCCTGGAAAATTTATGATTAAATTTCGCGTCCCTGGAGGACATTTAAATTCTGCTCAAGCCCGTGCTATTGGCGAGTGTTCTAAAGAGTATGGTGAAGACTATATAGATCTAACAACACGTGCTCAGTGTGAACTTCGTTATTTAGAAATAGAGAATTTACCGACTATCGTAAAAAAAATGCAAGATGTTGGAATGGATGCATACCAAACAGGGGTAGACAACATTCGAGGAATTATGGGTGATCCTTTAGATGACTTAGGTTTTGATAATATTCTACCTTCTCAAAAAACACTTCTAAAATTACAAGAAACATTTCTTTATTCGCCAGAGTGGATATCTACACTTCCTAGAAAATTTAACACTGCTATTACCGGTTCGATGACAAACAGATGTAATATCTTTTGTCATGATGCTTCTTTTGCACTTGCACAAAAAGATGGTGTGTTTGGTTATAACATGTACATTGGTGGAAAGGTTGGAGTTGTCGCTAAAAATGCAGATATATTTTTAAAAAATGAAGAAGAGGTTGTTAAAGCTTTTGGCTCAATAATTGATCTTTTTAAACGTTTTGGATTTCGGGATAACAGAAATAAAAATAGACTTCATTTCCTTATCGAGGCAGTAGGAATAGAAGTAATGTCTCAAGCAATTAGGGAGAATGCAGGAATTGATTTTGCTACTGCTGGTATGATTATGACTACGGTTGATTCAGATGATGCGGACCATGGAAAAGTTCAACTTCGTGATGGAACTTTTGGAGTGCATGTTGTAGTACCATCGGGTGTCTTTAAAGGTTCTGCCATGATACAAGTTGCAGACTTAAGTGATAAGTATGGAAATGGTGAAGTACGTTTTGATATGGAACAAAGTCTTTATATCTTAGGTGTAAATGAGGTGGATCTAATGTTAGCTGAGCCATTTTTCCTTGAGTATAAAAGTCTTTCTTCTCCGTACTTTAATCATCTCATTGCATGTGCTGGAACTGCACATTGTCCATTCGGTGTGATTGAAAATAAAAATGATGCGATTAATATGGCAAAGTATTTAGAAGAAAAAGTTCCCTTAGAAAATGCTAAAGTTAGAATGTATTGGTCTGCTTGTGTGAAGGGCTGTGGAATACATGGACTTGGAGATATTGGCTTTGAGGGATGTAAAGTAAAAGTAGATGGAGAGACTGTAGGTGGTGTTCATATTTCTCTTGGTGGAAAACTTGTAAGTGAGGGTGAAGAAGGACATACTGTCATTAAATCAGCGCCACTTACTCATGCTAACTTTTATGTAGAGACATTAATGTTAGAATATCAAAAAAACAAAGGTAGCAGTGAAAAACTTGAAAGTTTTATAGATAGAGTAATGAAGCAATACACTTTCGCAAATATTGGTTTTCATATGAAGTTAGGAGCATACTTAAGAGATAAAAGTATAGATATTGATTTCGAAATTAACGAAAAAACAAAAACAGGAAGAAATGAAGAGTTCGAAGTATTTGAACTTGGGCGTAGACTTTATTATGCATTATCTAAACAAGAAGCATATTCTGCATATGAAAGATTTACAAACGTGCTTAAGGGCGAAAAACCTGAGAATATTAGAAATTTAGTTCCAGATATTGATGAGAATATAGCACTTCTTTGTGAAGCAATACTTCATCAAAAAGAGGAAAAACGAGCAGTGGTTTTTTCTGAGCTTACACCTTTAATTGAGTTGTACTAGTTAGTTGTTTTTTAAAATATTTGTTTTTTCAGACACTTTTTTTATATATGCGTCTCCATAAAATGAAACACCAATAGATTCTATTTTTTGGAAAAATAAACTCTGATCATCGTGGTGAATTACGATACTGTATGTATCGTCCCCTCCATGCTTTTGTACTTCGACAAGATCCGTATTTTTATAGATAAGAGTATCCGTATTTTTTTTATCAACATACGATACTTTTCCAAATTTCAGCTTTCCACTTTTGAGATTTAAGTAAAGTGATAGGTAATCATTAGGGTAAAGTTTAAGATTTGATTCACTTTTCTCTCCAATAAGTTTTTCTTCATCTTTATAACCAAAAGTTGATACATCAAAAGTACTAACAGTTTCAAGTTTTTCTAAAAAAACTGTTTTAAAAACTGTTTTTTCTTCGTAATCAAAAATATAGCTTGTGACTTTTTCATAATTATCTTTTATTGTTTGTTTGGTAAATTTAAAAGGGATATAGACACCATTTTTTATTTTTCCCTCACTTATGAAAATATCTTTTCTATTACTAGTTAGGTACTTAACAGCTCCTATACTAGTGGCAGTAGCTTTTATTTCATAAGTATTATTGTCAAAATCTTGTCTAAGTTCTACGTCAACATAACCAATTTGACCATATATACTTATCCCACTTTCAAATTGTATTTTTTTTACAGATGTATACCCAAAGAGTGAGATACTTAGTGTAAGTAAAGCTATTAATATTCTTTTCATAAATAAATCCTAATAAAATTTGTATTTCTCTGTTTCTAATTATAACAAATATTGGTGTAGTCTATGAAAAAAAAGTGAATTTATTGTGTCTGCCATAATTCAAGCATATCTAAAGAGATTGTTAAGTATAATTCACGGATTTTATAAAAAGGTGTATCAATGACTAAGAAACGTGTATTAGTTAAGTTTTCAGGTGAAGCTCTCGCAGGTGAAGCAGGTCATGGAATTGACACACAAATTTTAAACTATATCTCTCAGGAGATAAAGTCACTTATAGATGCTGGGATTGAAGTCGGTATCGTTATAGGTGGAGGAAATATTATCCGTGGTGTAACAGCTGCGCAAGACGGAATAATTAAAAGAACAAGTGGTGATTATATGGGAATGCTTGCAACCGTAATCAACGGTGTAGCAATGCAAGAAGCATGTGAGCATGCCGGACTTCAAGTGCGTATGCAAACAGCCATTAAAATGGAGCAAATTGCAGAGCCTTATATCAACAGAAAAGCAGTACGTCATTTAGAAAAAGGCCGTGTTGTCATTTTTGCAGCGGGTACTGGTAATCCATTTTTCACTACAGATACAGCAGCAACACTAAGAGCAGTTGAAATTGGTGCAGAAGTAATTATTAAAGCTACCAAAGTTGATGGTGTTTATGACAAAGATCCAGTTAAATTTGCTGATGCAGTAAAACTTCCAGAACTTACGTATGAACAAGCACTTAATGATAATATTAAGGTAATGGATGACACATCAATAGCCCTAGCAAAAGACAATAAATTACCAATTATTGTTTGTGATATGTCAAAAAAAGGAAATCTTTTAGACATTCTAAATGGAAATATGGACAATTGTTCAATAGTTAAGTAAATTAAAAAGGAAACTTTCACATATGAAAACAGAAGAATTAACAGCAAAAATTTTACAAAATAATCCAAATATGGATAATTATCAGTTAGCTATTGCTTTATCAAAAAGATGTGACCAACTTTTAAATGGTGCAACAAGTAAGTTAAATATAGATCCAAAATCTATTAAAGCAGCAGATTTAGCTCTCATGGAAATTGCAGAAGGCCTTGTAACAATTAAGGGCTTTGTGGATATAGAGAAGTAAAAAATTGAGTCTGAGTCAAGTAGATATTGAGAAAGTAAAACATCTTCACGATGTTGACTCAGCAGAATCTTACCTTTTTTCTCAAATACCTTCTAGTGAGATACTCACAAAAGCCTTAGAATATTCTAAACAAGCACATATTTCTCAAATTAGAAAAAGTGGTGAACCTTATATAATTCACCCGATTTTAGTAGCGAGCATAGTAGCTTCCATTACTAATGATGAGGCAATGGTTATTGCGGCACTTTTACATGATGTAGTTGAAGATACAGATATTAATATTGATGAAATATTGAAATTATTTGGTTCTGATGTTGCGCACTTAGTTGAAGGTCTCACAAAGATTGATATAATTCGAGATTCCGAACTTGTGCCATCTGCTTCAAATGAAAAGTTGATAGTTTCAGCTCTTTCATTTAGGAAGATGTTGTTGGCAAGTATTGAAGATGTGAGGGTTCTTGTTGTAAAGCTTTGTGATAGATTACACAACATGCTCACACTAGAGGCTCTTCCTAATCATAAACAAATTAGAATTGCAGAAGAAACGCTTGTTGTTTATGCTCCAATTGCACATCGTTTAGGTATTTCTTTTTTAAAAAATATACTTGAAGATTTAAGCTTCTCATATCTTTTTAAAGAAGAAAAGCACCATATAGATAATTATCTTGATACAAATTATCATGCGATGGAGATGAAGTTAAATGAGTTTAGTGAATCCATAAAGAGACTACTTGTAAAAAATGGTTTTCATGAAGATGACTTTGAAATACTTTCTCGTGTAAAACACCGTTATTCAATTTATCTGAAAATGCAAAGAAAAGGCGTATCTATCGATGAAGTGCTTGATTTGCTTGCTGTGAGAATTTTAACTACAGATGCGGTTAAATGTTACAATATCTTAGGTTTAGTTCACCTGCATTTTCAGCCACTTTCTTCGCGTTTTAAAGATTATGTAGCAGTTGCTAAGGATAATGGATACCAAACAATCCATACAACAGTTTTTTACAACACCGCAATTTTTGAAGTGCAAATTAGAACATTTGATATGCATAAAACGGCAGAATTAGGTGTTGCAGCGCACTGGAAGTATAAGAGTGGTGGAAACAATGATATTAAACTTGATTGGCTCCACAACTTGCAGTACCAAAATGAATCGGTAGAAGATTTTTACTCACTTATAAAAAATGACTTATATTCTGAAGATATTTCAGTGTTTTCACCAAAAGGTGATGCATTTACACTTCCACGCGGTGCAGTTGTACTTGATTTTGCTTATGCTGTTCATTCTGAAGTTGGAAATAAGGCAGAATCTTGTCTCGTTAATAAGACTAAAGCATCGCTTTTAAGTGAACTTAGTAATGGAGATATAGTTAAGGTAAATACAACAGATGAAATCTTAACACGGTGTTCTTGGATAGATGCGGTTAAAACATCTAAAGCTACATCAAATATGCGTCTTAATTGTAATGCAAGAATTCGTGAAATAAATGCAAAATCTGGTGTGCTAATTGTTTCTACAGCTATGGGTTTGAAGCATTCAAGAATAGAAGAATGGTTTAGGTCTACAAACTATGATAATAGTTCTAATATTCCAAATGATATTGAGCAGTTTAGAACTGTTATCGGTAAGTATGTAGCTGAAATCAGTAAGAATAATAGATTTTCTAGTTTTCTCTCTCGTCATAGATTTAAGTTAAAGTCAAAAGTGATTTCAGGCTTAGAAATATATAGTGTTGGAAATATTAATGATGTTGTCTTTGATTACTGTTGTCATCCAAAGGCTGGAGATGAGATTATGGCTTTTGTTGAAAAATCAAAACTACATGTTCATCATAAGATGTGTTCGCATGCTTACAAAATGTTAGAAGAAAAAAAGCCTATGGCATTTGCTAGGTGGAAAAAAGAGACTAGTTTTCGTTATAATCTTATTGCATCACTTCATAATGAAAAAGGTGCGTTAGCTGAGTTTTTAACATATTTGGTCAAGTTAAATATAGATATTAGTTCTATTGAATTAGGAAAAGATCCTGCAGATTATGTAAAGTATTGCGAACTCAGTTTTGATGCAAAAGAAGCAGATATAAATGCTCTAAGAATGAAGCTAGAAAGTAAATTAAAAGTCATTCATCTCATAAGAACAGATGATGCGTATAGGTAATTAGAAGTAGAAGAGTAACTTGTTGTGAGGGCTACCTACCGAAGGAAACCAAAAACTAAAGTAGATGAGGGAATTACTTCCGTTATCGTAACAAAATAATAGAATAGGAAAATAATAAATGTTACAAGAAGCTATAAGAGAGATAAACAGAGGTACTGCCGAAATTATTGATGATGCGAGAATTGAAAAACTTTTAATGGCGTATTTTGATGAGGGCAAAAACTATACAGTTAAATGTGGTTTTGACCCTACTGCACCAGATTTACATCTTGGGCACACTGTACTTTTACAAAAGCTTGCGACATTTCAAAAATATGGTGCACGGGTACAGTTTCTTATAGGGAACTTTACTGCTGCTATTGGTGATCCAACTGGTAAAAATGTAACACGAAAGGTTTTATCAACTGAGGATATTGAAAAAAATATTTCTTCATATACTACGCAAGCCTTTAAGATTTTAGATGAAAGTAAAACTGATATTGTTTATAACAAAGAATGGTTAGAACCCCTGGGTGCTGTAGGTATGTTAGAACTTGCTTCAAACCTTACAGTTGCAAGAATGTTAGAACGGGATGATTTTTCTAAAAGATATGCATCACAAACACCAATTGCCGTGAGTGAATTTATGTACCCACTTTTACAAGGTTACGATAGTGTACATCTAAAAAGTGATGTTGAAATAGGTGGAACTGATCAAAAGTTTAATCTTTTGATGGGAAGACAGTTACAAAAATCTTATGAAGTTAAAAAACAACAAGCTGTACTTATGATGCCAATTCTAGAAGGTCTTGATGGTATCCAGAAGATGAGTAAATCATTGGATAATTATATTGGTGTTACCGATGAGCCTAATGACATGTTTGGAAAAATTTTAAGTGTTTCAGATGAGTTAATGTGGAGATACTTTGAACTTTTAAGTACAAAATCTTTAGAAGAAATAGAAAGACTTAAAAATGGTGTAAGTGCTGGCTCACTTCACCCTAAAAAAGTAAAAGAAGATTTAGCTTTAGAAATTACTACGAGATTTCACTCTCAAGAATTAGCGAAAAAAGCTAAAGAAGCATTCGATAATTTACATAAGAAAAGCCAAATTCCAACAGATATACCCGAGTTTACTATTGAAGGGGAAATTTGGATAGCTAAAGCCTTAGTGGAATGTAAAATTTCACCATCTACTTCTCAATCAAGGAGAGATATTAAGCAAGGTGCTGTTAGAATAGACCAAATAAAAGTATCAGATGAGCAGTTACAACTTGGAAGTGGCAATTATGTACTTCAAGTAGGAAAAAGAAAATTTGCAAAATTAAAGGTTATATAGATGAGCTTCGAATCTTTACAAATCGGTAAATACACAATTGAAAAACCTATCGTTCAAGGTGGAATGGGTGTTGGTATTTCATGGGATCAGTTAGCTGGAACTGTTTCTTCAGAGGGTGGACTTGGTGTTGTTTCTTCTGTAGGAACTGGTTATTTTGACAATAAAAAGTATTCTAAAAAACTAGTTGCAAATAGACCATTAGATGTTAGCAATTTTTATTCTAAGGATGGTTTTAAAGCTATTCATGACAGTGCAAGAGAAATTTGTGGAGATAAGCCACTCGCAGCAAATATTTTGTATGCTATTAATGATTATGGTCGTGTAGTTACAGATGCATGTGAAGCTGGTTATAATATTATAATTACAGGAGCAGGGCTTCCTACAAATATGCCAGAATTTACAGAAGGTTATCCCGATGTAGCACTTGTTCCAATTGTTTCATCTGCAAAAGCATTAAAGATTATTTGTAAAAGATGGAAAAAAAGATATGACAGAATTCCTGATGCTGTTATTGTTGAGGGACCGAAATCCGGTGGGCATCAGGGTTTTAGCTATGATCAATGTAAATTACCTGAAAATCAGCTAGAAGAAATTGTAAATCCAGTAGTTGAAGAAGCTAAAAACTGGGGAGATATCCCTGTTATCGCAGCTGGCGGTGTTTGGGATAAAGCAGATATCGAAGATATGATGAGCCGTGGTGCTCGCGGTGTTCAAATGGGTACGAGATTTATTGGTACACATGAGTGTGATGCACATGATAACTTTAAAAAAGTTCTTTTAAATGCAAAAGAAGATGATATTAAACTTATGGCTTCACCTGTTGGTTATCCAGCACAAGGTGTAGTTACAAATCTAACACATCTCATAGCAAAACGTGAGGGTCCAGATGTTAAATGTATTTCAAATTGTGTAGCTCCTTGTAATCGTGGTGTAGAAGCTAAAGCAGTTGGTTTTTGTATTGCAGATAGATTGAGTGATGCATATGCTGGTAATCTTGAAACAGGACTCTTTTTCTCTGGAACAAATGGATATAGACTTAATAAAATTATTTCTGTCAAAGAACTTTTAACGAAACTGACTCAAGGCGAATAACTATTTAATGTTACGTCAACTTTTACTTTTTCTACTTTTAGTAGTATCTCTTAGTGCCCTTAATAATAATGAGATACTAAAACGTGCAAATGGTTTTATGAAGTCATCTTCTAAGAGTAATCACTTTCGTGCATACAATGACTACAAAAATCTTTACCTTCGCTCAATAATGCTTGAGGATATAAAACTTCGTGCGAGTTCTTTAAAAGGAATCGTAAATAGTGGTACAAAACTTCGTATAGATATCAGTAGCTATAAGTCAGAACTCGCAGGTTTAAACCCAAATAAAAAATCTACTAAGACAATACAAAAATCTAAATATAAGCCTTATATTCCTAAAAGAAATAAGTCTAAAGATATAAAAGTACGCTCATCACATAAACTAAAATCAATCGCTTTTAAAAACTCTACATTAGTTTTAGAGTTTGATAAAAAACTTTCCTCTAATCAAATTAACTATTTTACTTTGTACGATCCAAAAAAAGAACAATTTAGATATGTATTTGATATCCATGCCTCAATGCACTCTCAATCTAAAAGCCTAAGAAAAAAAGGTGTTAAGCGTATTAAGCTAGCGCAATACAAACCAAATACTTTACGTCTTGTCATTGAAAATACAAAAAAACTCAAAGTAAGATTTTCTAAAAAATCTAATAGACTAGAAGTAAGTATAAATGGTAACTCCAAGTATACAAAATCTACTGCGATAGCGCAAAAAAAGCAAACACCTTTACGTCGAGATAGAAATAAAACAATTGTGATAGATGCTGGACATGGTGGAAAAGATCCTGGTGCAGTTGGATATAAAAAATATAGAGAGAAGATAATTGTAATGAAAATTGCAAAAGAGTTACGGAAGATTTTAAAATCTCGTGGTTATAAAGTGTATATGACACGAGATAGAGATAAATTTGTAAAACTTAGTAAGAGAACGAAATACGCCAATAGAAAAGATGGGAATATTTTCATCTCTATCCATGCGAATGCAGTGGCGAAAAAAAATGCACACAAGGTACATGGAATAGAGTGCTATTTCTTATCTAAATCTCGTACAAATAGAGCAAAAAGAGTTGCAGCAAAAGAAAACTCAGCAGACTTAAGTGATATGAATTTTTATGGAAAAGAGAGTTTCTTAAATACAATTAGTTCCCATAATATGATTGCTTCAAACAAACTCGCGATTGATTTACAAAGAGGGATGCTAGGCTCAGTGAAAAAGAGCTATAAAAATGTTAAAGATGGTGGAGTCAGAGAAGGTCCATTTTGGGTTTTAGTTGGAGCACAGATGCCTTCAGTTTTGGTAGAAGTCGGTTTTATCACGCATCCAACAGAAGCAAAAAGATTGGTCAGCTCTAAATATCAAAAAAAGTTAGCGCAAGGACTTGCAAATGGGGTGGAACGTTATTTCGCTAATTGTATTTAGTTAAAGGTAATCAGCTACAGTTTCAACTGTACAATCGTAAAGTAAATACCTTTTGGCATTTACTTTATTCCTCTTGCTTATACTCTAAAACAGTAGCTCGTGACTCTTTGTCATAGATAAGTTCTTCTATTTGTTGTTTTACTTTGTCATATCTGTACTGTTCTTTAAACCCGTGTATTCTTCCACCAGCAGCATTTGGATGTCCACCACCGTTTGCCCACTCTTTTGAAATTTGCGCTACACTTACTTTAAAGTTTGCACGTAAGCTCATAGCACCTCTATAACTAACATCTACGATAAAATCATACTCCGGAAATGCAACTAGAAAACCATTTCCAACGATAGAAGTATTTCCAACACCATAAGAAAGATATCCTTTATAACCTTTATAGTAAATAGTATTTGTATCTCTTTTTGCACCTAGTAATTGTACTACATAAGCAGTTGAAAGGTTATCAAGTGTATTGTCTGCATCCACTCTAAAAAAGTCTTTTTTAAGTGTGTGAATTTTTGCATCAAGAACAATAGGAGCATCTTTTTCATATATATATTTTGTAGCTTCTTTTAAGAGAGAAAGTTTATAGTTAGAATCTTCCTTAGCAAACATTACACGGTTAAGCTCTCGTGTCTCAGTTACAAGACGCATACATACTTTTCCGTATTCAAAATTTTCTGGTTGGTCTAGTTTCCATAAATCAACTGCATTAACAATATTTACATATTTCTCCATCCACTCTGGCTCATCAAAGTCAAAATTTTCTTTAACATAGTCATAGGTAATTTTTGTAGCACAACGCGCAACATCAAGAAAGTACCAATCATACTTCTTAGCACTGTCTTCACCACTTCCGTGATGGTCGAGAAGTACAAGTTCAATATCCATTTTATTCGTATTCATCTTTGCAACTTCACCATTTAGCCATCGTGATTCATCCATCGTAAGGTTTAAATCTGTAATTAAAATGAGAGCACTTTTTTTAGCTTTTTTGATATTGTCTAAAAGAAAATCTAGTTTTGATTTAACTTCAGCCCCATAATTAGCGTTGTAGTTAGTAATTGTATAGGGAGTATGTTGCATAACAAACTGACAGCTGTAGCCGTCTAAATCGATATGTGATAAGTGGTGAATTGTTTCTTTCATATTATTGTAACCTTATTTATAATTTTATTCAATTGTTATAGAACCCATAACTTCAAATGTAGCACTAGAATCTATCTCAGCATGAGAGAGTGTTATAACATCCAGTGAGAATCGTTCAAATATTTCAGCAACACCACGACGAATTTGTGGATCGACTATAACTACGATTGGAGAAACTCCCTTTTGTAAGAGTTCAGCCGCTTTAGTGCTTGTTGCCTGAATGAGAGCATTTATTTCACCGACATTAAGCATAAGATTTCTTGCCCCATCACGCTCTACAGATTTTTCTATCATCATTTGTTCAGAAGAAGTGTCAAACGTTAAAAGACGAATGACTCCATCCTCACTCGCATACATTTGTGTAATAATACGCGCAAGCTTCGTTCTTACTTGTTCTGTAATGATATCTACATTTTTTGTATACTCTGCAACATCTGCAATAGTTTCTAAAATTGTGAGCATATCTTTAAGAGGAATTTTTTCATGTAAAAGAGCCTTTAGTACTCTTTGCACTAGTCCAACTGGGGCAACATTAAGTACATCTGTGACAATAACAGGGAAGTCATCTTTAATTTTTTCGATGAGGGTTTGTACCTCTTGGCGTGTAAGAAGTTCTTCTGCATTACGCTTAACAAGTTCAGACATATGTGTTGAAATAACAGTCGCTGGATCAACAACTGTATAACCATTCTCAATTGCAAACTCTTTATCTTTAGCTGGAATCCAGATAGCATCAAGTCCAAATGCAGGTTCTTTCGTTGCCTCTCCTTGTACTTCACCTGTGGCCATTCCACTATCCATTGCAAGAAACTTTTCAGGAATAATCATTCCTTCACCAATAGAGATACCTTTTAAAAGTATTTGGTACTGTTGTGGTTGAAGGTGAAGGTTATCCCGAATTCTTACCTGAGGCATTAAAAATCCAAAATCACTAGCAATTTTTCTTCGCATAGATCGGATACGTTCGAGTAAATCTCCACCTTGGGTATTGTCAGCGAGTCGAATGAGTTGGTATCCAAGGGTTAATTCTAGCATCTCTACTTTGAGTATATCTTCTAGAGCTGCCTCTTCTTCTTGACGTATTTCTTCGTTTGTTTTCTTTGGTTGTGTAGATGTTGCACCATCTGCTGCTTCTTTTTCCGGTGATTTATTAGCTGTAAATTCATCTGCAACATCTAAGATAGTAAGTTCACCTTTTTCATATTTCCATACAGACCAGCCTAGGATTGCAAACAATATTCCAACAAAACCCATTGAAGCTGTTGGAAGACCTGGAACCATTGCAAATAAAATCATAATGAATCCAACTATCATCATGATTTTTGCATTTCCCATCATCTGGTTAATAGCACCATCTGCAAAGTTATCTTTAGAATCACCAGATGAACGAGTAATCATAATACCTGTCGCAGTTGAGATAATAAGAGCAGGAATTTGACCAACAAGACCATCTCCAATTGTTAAAAGTGTAAAAGTTTCAGCACTACTTGCTACTGTCATATCGTGTTGAAATACACCGATAAGAAAGCCTCCGATAATGTTAATAAGCGTAATTATAATACCTGCAACTGCATCACCTTTTACAAACTTTGAAGAACCATCCATTGCTCCATAAAAATTTGCATCTTGTAAAATCTCAGCACGACGTTGTTTGGCCTCGGCATCATCAATAAGACCAGCATTAAGGTCTGCGTCAACTGCCATTTGTTTACCGGGCATAGAATCGAGTGTAAACCTCGCAGCAACCTCTGCAACTCTCGTAGAACCTTTGGTAATTACCATAAAGTTTATAAGTACTAAAATAGAAAAAACAATGATACCAATAACAAAGTTACCACCAACAACAAAGTCTCCAAAACTTGTAATGATGGTACTTACATTTTCAGTTCCACCATGTCCATGACTTAATATCATTCTTGTTGTTGCAATATTTAGTGAAAGTCGAAAAAGAGTTAGAATCAAAATTAAGGTTGGGAAAGTAGTTAAGTCTGTTGGTTTTGGAACATAGAGAGATATAAGTAAAATCAAAACAGCCATAGCCATAGAAGTAGTTAGAAGTATATCCAACATTCCTGAAGGCAATGGAACAATAATAATTGCTAAAATTGCCATTACAAACATAACGACACTTAGGTCTTTTTGACCTAAAAGAAAGTTGAGTGTAATTCCGACTTGTTGTTTAAGAGTTGGTTTTCTTGCCAAAAAGAGTTGCCTATTCTAAAATATCAGCGAGAGTAAGTTCATTTAAAAAAAGGTCTATTTTACCTTGGAGTTTATTTAAAAATGGCCAGATACTACAGATGTTTGCTCTGTCAGATGGACAATCGTCACGTGATGGTGCGCACTCAAAAACTGCTGGAGCTTTTCCCTCAACAGCACTCATAATATCAAGCATATTTATATCTTCAGCATTTTGAATCAGGGCAAATCCACCATTTACACCCTTGTACGATTTTAAAATTTCTTTTTTTGCTAGTGCTTGAAGAATTTTTGCTAAAAAACTTTTTGAGATTGAAAGTTCACGGGAGAGTGTTTCAGTATCCATTGGTTCGGATGCTTTTGAGAGTACAATTAAAGAGAGGATGGCGTATTCACTTGCTCGGGTTATTAACATAATTGCTCTTTCTTATAATCTTTTTATTATATGGATTATAGCTAAAGAACTTGAAGTTTTAATTATGGATGAATTAATTGAAGTGTAATTTCATTTTTCTATTAGTCTTGGGACATCTTGATTTGTTCTTTTAAGTAATTTTCGCTAAAATACCGCTTCAACTTTCATATTTGTGATTGTTAGATTATTATACCACTCAGGAGGCTATTATGGCTTTAGATTCGGCTAAGAAACAAGAAATAGTTACAAAATACGGACGTAATGAAAATGACACTGGTTCAAGTGAAGTTCAAATTGCATTATTAACAGAAAGAATTGCGGAACTTACAGAACATTTAAAAGTATTCAAAAAAGATCACGCTTCAAGACTTGGACTACTAAAATTAGTTGGTCAACGTCGTCGTTTGATGAAATACTTCAAAAGAACAGAAAAAGATGCTTATAATAAACTAGTATCTGATTTAGGTATTAGAGATAACATTTAGTACCACTCACTAAAGTCAAGTTTATCCTAAACTTGACTTAGTCTTCTTAAATAACCATAGCATAACTTATTCTAATATAAAATACCTTAAATAAAATCAAAAAAATCACATAAAAGTAACAAAACTACACTTTTAATACAAATTTCATAATTTTTCTATAATTGACACCATTATGACACATCTTCGTTGTACAATAATCCTAAATTGATTTGTACGGAGGTTTACAGTGTCGAAAAATAATAATGAAATTAGTACAGAAGGTCTAACATTTTTAGAAGATGGCGAAGTGCTTTATAATGACTTATACCTTTTATCTGAAACAGATGAAAAAGGTATAGTTGAATATGCAAGCGATTCTTTTCTAAAAATAGCAAATGTGCATGAAGAGGAATTAATAGGACAACCACATAACGTTGTTCGTCATCCAGAGATGCCAAGAGCTGCATTTAAATCCCTTTGGGATGATGTTCAGTCTAAGGGTTTTTGGACAGGTTATGTTAAAAATGCTCGTAAAGGTGGAGGTTTTTACTGGGTGTATGCAACAGTATTGCGTTCTATTGATAAAAATGGAAACACTAAGTATGTATCTATTAGAGTAAAACCATCTCGCGAAGATATTAAGTCAGCTGAAGCGTTATACGCTACGCTAGACTAGAAAAGGATTTAACAATGGCATTAATGAAAAAAGGATATGCAAGCCCATCTACACCGGCTGTATCATCTGCGAGTGGAGATTCTAAAAGAAGACAAAGAACTTTAGCTAAACAGCAGCAAATCTCTGAAAGTATCGCAGGTGTTTCTATGACGATTTTAGAAAATGCACAAGAAAGTGTCTCTGCAATTGAGCAGCTAAAATCTTCAATGGAACAAATAGCTACAGCGGCAGAGGAAAACTCAGGAGCGAGTGAGCAAGCTCTTGGTAATGTGAAAAATATCAATACTAATATTGGAAGAATGAATACTACCATAGACACTGTGATTTCTTCTACTATAGCTACTGGTGATAATATTATGGACTCAGTTGCTAAGATTGGCGAATCTGTTTCTAGAATGGATTCAGCAGTCATTGTTGCACAAGAGTCATCAAAGAAAAGTGAAGAGCTAAAAATATCTTCTCAAAGTATTGGTAATGCAGTTGGTTTTATTGCGAAAATTGCAGATCAAACAAATTTACTCGCACTTAATGCTGCGATCGAAGCATCGCGTGCAAAAGAGCATGGTAAAGGTTTCGCAGTTGTTGCCGATGAGACTCGTGCTTTAGCTGGTGACAGTGAAAAGAATGCTGAATTCATTTCTGAACTTGTGAACAAAATTCAAGGAAGTATTGACAATATTATTAAAAGTATCGGAGATACAAATACTATTATTACAGCAAACGGTACTAAGGGAAACTCACTTAGTCTTAAGATGGAAGAACTTACCAAAATAGCTGTATATTCTGTTGAAGCGGCTAGAAGTGTTAGTACTTACACAAGTAACTTGGGTGATTTTGTTAGAAAAATCAATGATGGTTCGAGCACAATTGCATCTGATTCTCAGGAGATAGCTCTTTCAGTTGAAAAAACACTCAATGGCATAGATATTCAATCAGATGCTCTTTCTCAAACAGAAGATGATATTAAAGAACTCTCAGCGCTTGCTGAAGATTTAAAGTTCTCAACAGATGCTATGAAGTCAGCAGAAGATATCGCTCTATCTGCGGATACTATTGGTGGTTCAATGGAAGATATTCAAAATGCACTTGAAGATGTTACAAGTGCTTTGAACAACATAGAGTCTTCATCACAAAATACAAACAAATCTGCACTTAAAAATAAAGCATTGATAGAAGAAGGGATTATAGCTGCTAAAGATATTGATAAACTTATAGAAATTGCACGTAGAAACTTTGACCTTTTGAAAGTTTCTTTTAATCTACTTAAATCAAGTGTTACAGAGATTCGTGAGTCATTTAATGAATCTATTTCTAAAGGTAATGATGCAGCACGTGAGCTTAACATCATTGTAAAAGAGACAAAAAGTGTTGATAAAACAGTTGGAAATATTTCTAATTCTATTGTTCAGTTAAACATGCTTGCAATATCTGGTTCTATTGAAGCTGCTCGTGCGGGTGATTTTGGTAAAGGTTTCGCAGTTGTTTCTGCAGATATTAGAAATCTTGCAAAAGATTCAGAACAAAATACAGATAAAATTAATGATATTGTTGAATCAATGAACTCCGAAATAGATACAGTAAGAGGTGATTGGAACAACCTTCTTAGTTCTCAGTCACATGAACAAAAGTCTATAGATAGTTTAATTAATGATATCACTAGAATTACAGACATGTTAGTAGACTTACTAGATAGATATACAGGGCTTAAAGCTGTAAATGATCAAAATCTTGAGGGAATGAACCAAGTTATGATTGGTGTAAATGAAGTTCAAAAAGCTGTCGAATTATCCGCAAGAAATGCAATGGAATCTCGTAAGGCAAGTGAATTAATTATTGAGACTGTATCACATATTGGTGAAGGTGTAGAAGAGTTAGCTGTTATGGCGGATGAATTACAACAAGGTTAATCATAATGGATATTCAAGAGATCTTAGTTATCAAGAATGGCTCTCAAAGCTACGGTATATCAACGAATTGTATAAGCCAGATAGCAAGAGTACCTATGTTGATGCCACTTCCTTTAAGACCATATGGTGTGAGAGGGTTATGTGCTGTTAGCGGTAACATCACTAGCATGGTTGATATGAATCTTTTACTCTCACTCACGGAAGTGGATTATGAGGATGAAAAGACAAGACTCATTGTATTAAATGGTGCGCTTGCATCTTCAACACTTTTAGTAAGTGAAGTATTTATCACAGTTGAAATAGATGAGAAAAAGCTAGAATCTACCGATGAAATCGATAATCCGATAATTGCAATTTATAAGCATGAAAGTGATTTGATTCAGATTCTTTCCTTAGAAGTTTTATTTTCTAAAATCTCTAAGGTTGAGATAGAGGCAAAAGAAGTTAGAAATGGTAAAGTCAAACTTGAAACTAAAAAAGAAGAAGACACAAGTAGATTTTTGATTTTCTCAATGGAAAATGAAAGGTATGCTTTAAATATAGAGTATCTTAGAGAGATTATTTTAGCTGATGTAGAGTTTACTTCTATTGCTGGAACAAGTGCTGAAGTGTTAGGTTTAATCACATTAAGAGATGAACTTCTAATTGTAATAGATTTGAGAAAGCATTACGGTTTTTCTACAAAAGAGAGTGACAAAAACCGGATTTTAATTGCTTCTTATGATGGCAAAAAAATAGGTCTACTAGTAGATGGAATTATAGATATAAAGTCTTTTATAAATAAAGATATAGAATATATGAGAGATAGTTTTAAAGACAACAAAATCTCTGGTGTAATTCATGAGAATGATAATATTATTTCATTTTTCGATTCAGATGTCTTAGAAAATCTTTTTGAAGAAAACAAAACATTTATAGATGAAGAAAAAGTGAACCTAGAAGAAGATAATTCGCATAGTACTATCATGGAAGTTATAGTCTTTAAGCTTTCTTCAAAAGAGTACTCATTTGATATTGCAAGTGTATCCGAAATTATAGATATAGTTCCCTCTACTAGAGTTGCTCTAGCAGATAGTCTTATTGATGGAATCATAAATATAAGAGGTCAAATTGTTGCAATTATTTCTTTATTTGAAAAATTAAATATTCCAAGAATAGTGAATGAAGATTCTAAAATAATTATTTGTGAAATTAGTGGTATTAAGATTGGATTTATTGTAGATAGTGTGAGTGATATTTTAAATATTACCCAAAATCAAATAAAAGAACAAGATGATGCATTCTTTTCTAAAGTTCTTCACCTAGATAATGGGAAGAGATTAGTTTTATCGATGGATATAGACAAAATAGTTTCAAAAGAGATTATCTAATGAAAAAAAAAGTACTTATTGTTGAAGTGTTTTCAGAAGGGGTAGTGTAGTGGCAAAAAAAGTTCTTATAGTAGATGACTCAGCACTGGTTAGAAAACAATTAACAGAGATGATTCAAACGCTAGGTTTTGAAATAGATATAGCAAAGAATGGTCAAGAAGCAGTTGATAAAGCCCTTAAAAAACAATATGATGTTATTACAATGGATATTAATATGCCGATAATGGATGGCATAGAAGCTCTAAAGCAGATAATGCAAATGAAACCGACGGCAATACTTATAATTAGTTCACTTTCAACTGAAGATGCAAGTATTACAATGGATGCACTTGATCTTGGTGCAGTAGATTATATCGCTAAGCCTGGCACTATGAATGTTGGTAAACGTGAAAATCGTGAAGATATTCTAGCTAAAGTGCAATCTCTTTCTGGTATACCGCTAAGAAGACTTAGACGAAAAGCAAGTAGACCACTAGTTAGAGAGCAAAAAAGAGACCAAACTCCTAAAATACTCAGTGAAACGAGTAGTTTAGATATTACTAAAGTAGTGCTCATTGGTAGTTCCACAGGCGGACCAGGCTTGATAGAGCAAATCTGTAGAGCTATACCAACAAATTACAAATATCCAGTATGTGTAGTACAACATATGCCAGAACAATTTACTTCATCTTTTACCCGGAGACTTGACCGTGCAAGTAAGATTAATGTGTATGAAAGTGCTCAAAATATGGAACTTCAACCTGGAAATGTTTATTTAGCACGTGGTGGAGTTCATATGAACTTTCTTAAAAAAGTATCTGGTAAAATTGTTATTCGTGAAGATAAAAATAAAGGTAATAATTTTTTTCAACCATCGGTTAACGATATGATGCATAGTGCAGTAGATGTATTTGGTGAAGAAAACATTATTGGGGTGATTTTAACTGGAATTGGTAATGATGGAGCTGATGCAATGGTTAGAATTAAAAATGGTGGGGGATATACACTTGGAGAAAGTGAAGAGAGTGCTACTGTGTATGGAATGCCAAAAGAAGCATATGATAGAGGTGGAGTGATGGAACAATTAGACTTCATGCAGATTTTAAAAAAAATAGCGACTTTAAAGTAGGAGGAAAGCAAAATGGCATTAATTAAAAAACATTCAGCACCAGTAATTGAAGAGTTACCGAGCTTCTCTTCACTCGAAGGGGCAATAGATTTTTTTGAAAACTCTGATGAGTCTGATAAAAAAGATTATGCTGTAGAAGAGATTTCTAAATTTGATAAAGGTGGAGATTTTTTAGTTTCATATATAAATGATGAATCTGCAGATAAAAGAGTTTCTACAAAGATAGCATCTGTACTTTCAAGTATGGATACAGACGATGCTCCGATTGAGAAGATTATGGATTTACTTAAATTAGAAAATGCATATGCTAGAAGTCTTGGTATATCTATACTTAGAGATTTCGGTGATGCAATTAAGTATTACATCGTGAAGTTTTTGATTGGAGAGGATAGGGATCTTAGAATTTTTGCAATTAATGTTTTAGGTGATGTTGATTTTTCTGAATCACGTGATATGTTAGTAGAACTTTTAGAAACAGAAGAAGATATTAATGTAGCAATGACTGCTGTTGATTATATGGGTGAAATTGGTGAAGTTGAAGATATCCCTTTGTTAGTGTCACTCAAAGAAAGATTCCCAGGTAATTTTTATGCAGAATTTGCTGTTGATAGTGCAATTACATTGATTAAAGGCTAAAAGAGAAATGGCATACTTACTATCAATTGAAAATTTTGCAAAAATTGGTGAATTTATATACAGAAAGAGTGGTATTTATTTAGAAGAAAGTAAGCATTTTGATAAGCTTGCAAAGTATATAGATACGCGTGCAGATGAATTAGACCTGGTTAATTTTAGAAAGTATTTTTTTAAACTTCGTTTTGATGATAAAGAAGGAGATGAGTTTCAAGCACTGATGAATGCTATAACAGTAAATGAAACATATTTTTTTAGAGAAAAAGATCAATTTGAAGTTTTAGTAAATAAAATTTTACCAGAGCTTCATGAAATAATGCCCAAAGATAGACCTCTAAGAATTTTATCTTCACCGTGTTCTACTGGTGAAGAACCATATTCGATTATTTTACATATTGTAGAAGAGGGTAAACTTGTAGAAGAAAGAGACCTCGAAATTGTAGGGATAGACATAGATTCTACTGTAATTGAGAAAGCGAGAATTGGGAAGTATACAGATAGATCCATACATGCAATTCCTAAAGATATTTTGGGAAGATGGTTTAAGAAAAAAACATTTGGTTATCATTTGTCTGAAGACTTACAAGGAACTGTAGATTTCCATGTAGCCAATGTTTTTGATAAAACGCAGATGAGAAAGCTAGGAAAATTTGATGTAATTTTCTCAAGAAATATGCTTATATATTTTGATGATGCATCAAGAAAAGAGGTAGCTATGACATTTTATGATATGCTTAATCCTGGTGGTTATGTTCTCTTGGGACATGCTGAGTACATGAGTCGAATCGTTTCGGTCTTTAACGCAAAAAAAATTGACAATACTTTAATATATCAAAAATAATAAATTTAAATAAGGAAAAAAACAATGCCATTAGTAATATTCGTAGATGATAGTGAGACAGCTTTAGCTTCAACAAGAATGGTTACCAGTTCAATGCCAATAGAAGTAAAACAATATACAGAGGCACAAGTAGCCCTTGCTGAGATTAAAGCAGGAATGGTGCCAGATTTAATTATTACAGACCTCAATATGCCAGTCATGAATGGTTTAGAATTCCTTCAAGGACTTCGTGATAATCCATCTACAAGTAGAACACCAACTTTGATGTTAACTACTGAAACAAAACCTGAACTTAAGCAACAAGGTAAAGCACTTGGGCTAACCGGATGGATTGTTAAACCATTTAATCCTGCTCAGTTAAAGCAAGCAATTACTAGAGTGTTAAGACTACCGGCTTAGGATTAGAGATGTTAATTTTAGATTCAGTTGATAGTTTACTTGAACACATTGAGAATGTACAAAAAGATGTAACAACTCTTTCAAATGATTCTTTACTTAAGATGAGTACTTATATTGAAAAGCATCAACTAGAGGTTGATGATGATATTTCAACTGCATTGCAATATCAGGATATTATTACACAACAGTTAAGTGCGACAATAGAAGCTATTGAAAGTATGAGAAGTAGTATTAAAATATTTTCAGATGCTTTTCAAAGTGATGAAAATTTGGCACAAGATAGTATGACAAAACTGCAAGAAAAACTAAACATAACTTTAGCAGAAGCTAAAGATAAAAAGAATAGATTCTCAGGTCAAACTTCAGGTAATGAAGCTAGTGACGAGATAGAATTTTTTTAGGAGAATAAGATGGCAACAATTATGGTAGTAGATGATTCAAAAACAGTACGAAGTTATCATGGCTCAATCCTTAAAGGTATGGGACTTGAAGTTGTAGAAGCAGAAAATGGGATGGAAGCCTTGGAAAAAAGTCTTGGTGCTACAATCGATTTATACCTTGTTGATGTTAACATGCCAATAATGGATGGGTATTCTTTTATAAAAGATTTGAGAAAACAAGATGAATATAAGACAGTACCAATTATTATGATTACTACACAAGCTAAAGATGAAGATAAAATAAATGCCTATAAGGTTGGGGCTAATCTTTTTGAGACGAAGCCTATTCGACCTGATCAGCTTCAAGCATATATTAATATACTAGTCAAGAAATAAGGAGAACATTATGGATCCATTATTAGAGCAGTTTTTACAAGAGGCAAGAGAAAATCTAGCTTTTATTGACCAAAATATTGAAGAGATTGGTGGGGATGATCCGGAGTTACTAAACTCGGTCTTTCGTGCTGCTCATACACTTAAAGGTGGAAGTGGGATTGTTGGTTTTGAATCTGTAAAAGTGATAACCCACCATGCTGAAGACTTACTTGATATGCTTCGTGGGGGAAAATTAGATTTTAAACCTACTATGACTGAAGCACTATATGATGCCTTTGATGAAGTTATGAACCTTATTGAAGCTGCTGAAGAGAGCGAAGATATTGTAGATGCAGATGAAAATATTGTAAATAATATTGTTACAACATTATCTGCACAAATGGGTAAAGAACTTGTAGGTGAACTACAATGGGAGCTCCCTTTTACTCTTACAGAAGACCCTAGTAGTGTGATAAATCCTCCACTAAAAACTTTAAATGGTGTTTCATCTGTAAAAGTGAATTTTACAAATGCTGCGATAAATGAAGATTTTTGTGCAAATAAAAACTTTTATGCAATAATATTTGATGTTGATGAATCCTGTATGGTATATGGTAATGATCCGGTATATACACTTTCATTACTTGGAGAGAAGGTTTTAGGTGTATTCTCATGTATGAGTGATATCAATGCTAAATCTGTTCTTAGTGGTACAGAAGATGAAGATGGTCTTCTATTAAAATCATCTCTAATAGCATATATTTATGCTTCATATGAAGATATAGAAGATGCCCTTTTTAACTTCATTGATGAACTTCAACTTCTACCATTAGATATCCAAACCCTTCTAAGCATAAATGTGGGGGATGCAGGTCTTGCAATTGATTCTTTAAAAGAGCTAGCAGATATTGCAGAGGATCTTGATTTAGCTGCTATAGCAGTTGAGGTGAATCGTTCAATGAAACTAGTAGGCTCTGAGTCTTTGCAGTATGCACAGCTTCAAAGATTTCTAGATATTGTAGGGCTTATTAAGGAGAGTGATACTCCTAAATTAGCAGACTTTTTTAAAAACCTTCATAAAGGTAAAGTACTAGAGCCAAGCAATGATTTAGTTGTAGAAAATATAGCAGTAGATGAAGCTCCAATAGAGCTAGAATTGATAGCAGTAAAAGAAGAAATAGTAGAGGAAGTAAAAGAAGAGACTAAAGCAGTAAGCAGTGATGAGGTAGCAGATGAAGCTACAAAAGTAATTTTAAACGGGATGATGCTACAACAACTTAAAGCTATTGATTTTATTGAAAGTGATGATGATTTAGCTAGAATTGAGAGCATTATGGAGTCGATGCGAAAATATTTTCCACAAATGCCCAAAGTATTTGTAGATAAACAAGAGATTAAACACTTTTTAGAACTGGAACTTGATATAGTTTCTTCTAGCCCAAAAACAGCAGCACCGATAGCTGAAAAAGTGTTAGAGTCTGAGAAAATTTCTGAGCCAGTAGAAGTTTCAGTTGTTAGTGAAAAAGTTTCTCAACCCAAAGTAGCAGATGAAGCTCCAATTGTTAAGCAAAAAGTGGCGAAAAAATCTGAAAAACTTGAAACGCAAAAAGCTGTTGTTGGCAAAACAGTAAAAATTGATCAAGAATCCATAGATTCACTTATGAATGTAGCTGGTGAACTTTTAGTTGCGAAAAATTCTCTTCCCTACCTAGCTGATGGTGTTGTAACTATGACACATGATGTAATCAAACGTGAGATTATGGAAAAATATATTTTCATTAACCGTTTAACAGAACAGCTTCAAGATCTTATTATGGGTATGAGAATGTTACCTATCTCCTATGTGTTTGATAGATATCCTAAACTTGTTCGTGATATTGCTAAGAAACTTGGTAAAAAAGTGAAATTAGAGATGGTAGGTGGAGAGACAAAACTTGATAAAAATATGATTGAGATGTTAGCTGATCCAATGATACATATTATGAGAAATTCACTTGATCATGGTATTGAAATGCCTGAAACAAGAGTGCAAAAAGGCAAAGAATCAAGTGGGAGTATAACACTCAGAGCGTATGCAGAGTCAGATAGAATTGTGATAGAAATCATCGATGATGGAGCAGGTATTAATACTGAGCGTGTTGCACATAAAGTTATTGAAAAAGGCTTAATGTCTATAGAAGAGATAGATGCCCTAAGTGAAGATGAAAGAGCTGAACTCGTACTTCTTCCAGGTCTTTCAACGGCAGAAGAAATTACTGAGTTCTCTGGCCGTGGCGTTGGAATGGATGTTGTTAAGAAATCTATTGAAGGTTTTGGTGGAACAATTAGAATCAAAACAAAAGCAAACCAAGGAACAGTGATTACTTTAGCAATCCCTGTTTCGCTAGCTGTTACATCACTCCTTCATATCCAAATGAACAACATCCATTATGGAATTCCAATGGATGCTGTATCTGAAACGGTAAAGATAGAAAAATCAGAGATAGAATATCTACATAATGAACCGTTTATATATTTAAGAGGTTCAGTGATTCCATTACTCTTTATAAAGTCTATGCTTGATGATTCTAATATAGATACAAAACCACTTTCAATTGTAGTGCTGAACATCAAAAACAACCTTTTGGCAGTTGTAGTTAATGACTTCTTAGGACAACTTGATGTTGTACAAAAACCTCTTGTTGGAATGATGGCAGGACATCCACTCTTTAGTGGAACAGCATTACTTGGTAATGGACAAATAATAATGGCGATGGATCCTCTTGGACTTTTGGGGATATCTCAAAAATTAAAAGATGATATTCAAGTTGCGTAAGGAAATAAAATGATTGATTTAATTGTATTTGGTGTGGGAAGTAATCGTTACGCAATGAATATAGAAAATATACAAAGAATTATACAAGCAGACAATTTAACCAGTATCCCAAATGCTCACCCATATATAGATGGTATGATGAGTCACGAAGACAGTGTTATCAAGGTTATGAGTTTTAGAAAGTTAATAAACTATCCTTCCTATGAAGAGGAACTTAAAGATTTATTCGCACAATTAAAAATAGGGCATAAAAATTGGCTAGATGAATTGAAAGTTTCTGTAGATACCGGAAGCCCTTTTACGAAAACTATCGATCCTCATATGTGTGATCTAGGAAAATGGATAGATGGTTTTACATCGTATGATGATAGAGTTTCTGAAGTTTTAAGTGAACTAGTTGAATACCATAAACAACTTCACCTTAGAGGTGGAGAAGCATGTGAAGTGAAAAAGGCAGATCCCGAAGAAGCTAAACGAATAGTTGAGGTTGATGTAAATAATATTTACAATCATACGATGGGGGCTTTAGATACTTTTGTAAAAGAACTTGGTACAGTAGCAAATTCACTTCAAAAACTTCTTATTTATGAACACGAGGGTAAGAAATTTGCTGTTAAAGTGGATACTATCGAGGATATCGCGCATATTGAAGAATCAAATATTATGGCGAGGGATTTAGATGAAGAGTCAAATGAATTTTTAGAACTTGATGGTGTCTTAGATTTAAATGGTGTTTTGATAAATGTCATTAAAACAGTAAAACTATCAAATTAAGATAAGGAATATACTATGGCAATAACATATGAAGGTAATATCGCAACATTTGAGTCAGTAATCTATGAGGATGAAGTAGTTTCATTTAGAGATTTTTTACAAGAAAAAGCTCCAGATGAAGTTCATATAAATATGGTTACTTGTGAAGACATTCACCTCGCAGTAATTCAGCTCATCATGGCATATAAAAAGAACTATAGTTTTACGTATGAATTTGGTGAAAAAATTAAATTGTTTCAAAGAGTTATAGAAGGATTTGATATAAGTGAAAACTATTGTAATTAGTAACCGTAAAGGTGGATCTGCTAAAACTACGACTGCTGTAAATATTGCGAGTGGTCTAGCAAAATATGGCTCTGTATTACTTCTTGATTTTGACACACAAGGCCATGCTTCTATTGGTGTTGGTTGTGAACCAAGTGAAGAACTTGGTGTGCATTCCATATTTGAAGGTAAAACTTTAAGTGAAACTTTTATTCCAACGGTACATGAAAACTTAACACTTTCTCCAGCACTTTCTTTTTTTGATGTGTATGAGTACTCAGACTTACGTGGTGTTTTAAAGAGTCGTTTTAAACGTGAAAACATTGCTGATTTCTTTGATTATTGTGTCATTGATACTCCTCCAACTTTTGATGGTCTTTTGAAAAACTCTCTTGAAGTAGCAGACAGTGTAGTAATCCCATTTGTACCACATTATTTAGGTGTTGTCGCAGTTGGACAGATGCTCAGAGCATTACTCCTTAGTGCTAAAAAAACGCAAAGAGAGATTGTAAATGTTTTAATACTTCCAGTGATGTATAACCCACATATAAATGAGCATAAAGAATCAGTACAAAAGGTAAAAACATCTTTTGGTGGGGCTAAGCTTTTATCTCCGATAGGCATAGATATTAAACTAGCAAAACAGTTTGAATCTGGTTTACCAATTATTTTGAATGAGAAAAGGTCTAAAGGTCTCAAGGACTACAAAAAATGTGTGCAAGAGCTTCTGAAGAGATTATAATACTAATTATTAAAATCAGAAAAGGAATAAAGTATGAATATCCTCATAGTAGATGATAATAAAAATAATAGAATGATTCTAAAACTTCTTTTAGAAGACTATATGGAAGATAACGAAGGTGTTGTTTTCATAATGACTGAAGCTGAAGATGGACAAGTCGCTGTAGATAAATGTAAAACTGGTAATTTTGATATAGTCTTGATGGATATTATGATGCCAAATATGGATGGTATAGAAGCTACAAAAATAATCCGTGCTGAATATCCAAAGATGATGATAATAGCTGTGTCTGCTGTTGATGATAACGAAAGAAAAAAACTTATTTTAAATAGTGGTGCGGAAGATTATATTTCGAAACCTGTTAATACTGATATTTTTATAAGCAGGATGGAAAACTATATTGCTTTAGTGGGTTCGCGTATACACAAAAAAAATACAGTAGGTTATGTCAATTTATTCACGCCAGAAATTTTTTCTAGATATACAAACTTTATATTAGATTCTGAGGATGCTTTAGCAGAATTTTGGGAATTCTTCTTACTTAATGCAAGAAAAAAATCTGATAGTTTAAATGATGTAGTTCGTAGTATTTTTACTATAGTTGAAAAACAATTCCATTTGTCACAAATGAATAATATGCTTTATATTGAAGCATCTGATGAAAAACAGTATTTTACTTTAATAAATCTAGATACATTTCCAAAAAAAATGATAGAACTTATTTTAATGAAAAATGGTGTAACTAATGATTATAAGATAGAAGATGGAAAACTTTCTTTTGTTCTTGATAAAGTGATGCAAAAAGAAGAGATTGTTGATAAATCTATTCCTGAGATTTCAAGTGTTGCACAAACAAATGCTGTAGTAGAAGAAGTCATTGCAAGTAAAATAAATATTACAGCATCAGCTTCTTTAGAAGTGTTTGACTACATTGACTCAGATGATTTGTTTGACTTAGAAGAATATGCAGCGAAGTTAAGCTCAATAATGCTACTTGTTGGAGGGGATGAGGTTACTGAAGAAGAGGTGCAGGAGATTTATACATATCTTGATAAACTAGGTTCTGTTTTATCAAGTTACAGTGAAATATATGTAATTTCAGAAGCCTTAACTACACTTTCTAAGGACATGTCTTCACATGTAGAAGAATTTATAACAAATGCAGAGGCTCTTGGGCCGATGTGTAAGGCTTTTTCGAATGATATGACAAACTGGATAGAACAATCATTTCATTCCGGAGCTCCAAGTATTCATTTTATGAATGATACGATTCGTGTAAATTGTCAGACAATTAGTGGTATGTTAAAAATGGATGAAGCCTCTGTTGGTAGTCAAGATGACTTTGATGATATCTTTGATTTTTAAAGGAGAACTAGATGTATAAAGTTAAAGTCGAGAGCTTGTGCTCGTGCTTCAAAAAAAGTGGATTACCTGAGATTGGAGAATATGACACAGAAGAAGAAGCAAAAAAAGAAGCGGAATCAATGCTTTATAAAATGAATAATGACTTTTGTCATAAACATAAGTTTACACTACAAGAAAAGTTTGGAGATTTTACAATTTTTATGCAGATGAGTAGCTAGTTAGAATCGGAGTGGTAACCTAAATTCATACTAAGAGTTAAATAATTTTAAGTTAAAATAAAATGAATAAGGGTAATCCATGAGAAAGAGTAAATACAGTTAAGAGTTTAGTGATTCTACTATTCAATTAATATTAAACAATAATGAAAGTGTCATGAAAGTAGCAGAGGATTTAGACCTGAATCCAAAAACACTATAGCATTGAGTTACAACATATAAAAAAGAACATAATATTATAATAAGAGTATCTACATCCACTGAAGCTTTAGATGAGGAGAATAAACGTCTGAGACGTCAATATACTGCTGATACTATTCTCATCAAAGTCTATGACACCATATTAATACCTTAGCGTAATTATAAATAAAAGGAAAAATAGATGAAACAAGTTTTAAAAATAAAAAACCTAAGCATACTGTTTTTATTAGTATTAGTAAGTGGATGTGGGTTTAAACAAAATAATTCAGAGAACAATACAACTATACCGCAAATATCAAAAGTATTTCAAAGTGTCGATTGTACTCAATTTCATCTAAGTAGAAGTGATATTGAGTGCGGATATTTAGAAGTACCTAATGATTATTTTGAAAAAACAACAACATACTCACTTCCTGTAGTTATAAAAAAAGCTGTTAATAACCTAGAAAACCTCTCTCCTATTATCTATATAGAAGGTGGTCCGGGAGGAAGTGCTCTTGATAATACAGATAGTTATTTATCAAGTTTGGAACATTTTACTAATAGAGATGTAATACTTTATGATCAAAGAGGCACAGGGTATTCAGATCCATTTTTAACATGCGATGATATATTTGAAAATTATAATAAATTGATAAATGAAAAATGGACAGAGTTAAATGAACAAAATATTACAAAGTATACTATTACTCAGAATCAGTATGATATAAATTTTCAGCAATTAACGAAAGAAAAATATGACAGTTGTGCAGAGTCACTAAGTGCAAAAGAGCAAGCACCGAAATATTTTACAACCAGAAATAGTGCTTATGATATAGAATCACTTAGAGAGTCTCTAGGGTATGATAAAATTATACTTCTAGGTGCATCTTATGGCACAAGACTATCTTTAGAGTATATGGAAATACTACCTCAGAACCTAGAAACAGTTATATTAGATGGAGTATTGCCTGAAAATAGCGACTTATTAAATAATGCTATTACAGAGAAAAAGGATGCGATAAGCAGATATCTAGAAGTTTGTAAAAATGATATTACTTGTAACAGTGCTTATCCCAATTTCGAAGATGAGTTATTCGTAATAACTGACGCTTTAACAAAAAATTCTCATCAATTTATTACCATAGAAAACAACATAACTATCTATCATACCACAACTGGTTCTGATATATTTCAAAAATTTTTTGATCTACTCTATACTAGCTATTACTATGATAAGTTACCCTATTATATCCATAATATTTATACAGATATACAAAATGATAAGTACTCATATTTGGAATATTTATCTGCACTCTATTCAGATACGGTGAACAATGATGATCCTTTAAGATCAAATGTAATGAATGCTTTTATCAGCCGCAATGATCATCCTTTATCTATAAATGATATGCTGTCAAATTATCAATCTTTAGGAAGGTATCAAAACTCCACTTCTATATACAATATATTTAACTGGAATGATATGCATATAAGTTATGGAGGAATTGATAAATTAATAGAACATACCTACGATAGTAATGTTCCCACTCTATTACTTTCAGGGACACTTGACCCCATAACTCCTGTTCACTATGGAGAGAATGTTGCTCATAGGCTACCCAACTCTACCCATCTTATTTTTCAGAATCAAGGACATGTACAATTTAGATCTGAATGCGGAAAATTGACAATTAAGACTTTTATTGACAATAATGATAGCTTTATTCCGCCTGATTGTGTAAATGATGATAATAAGATAGATTTTTTATAAATTTAATATGGATCTCAGCTCTTTTGAGGAGGCATTCATAGATATAGATGTAACGATTGCAATAAAAAGTTTCAATTAAAAAGAAGACCAAAAAACTTACAAGAAATGATCTTAAAAAATATGTTTATCGGCGATAAATTCTAAAAGATTTAGCCCTTAATTATCATTGAAGTACTCCATGAATAAAAATCAAATATTCCAATAGAAATGTGCCCTCTCCATCAAATAAAAATTATATAGCGATACAGCACAATGCGACCAAAGCTGGAAGCTTCTCCGGGAACTAAAGAAGATAGTTTCAAGTCTAACTCAAACTCTAGAGAAAACTTCACTATAATCATTCAAGAATAAGAGCTGCTTAGAGAAGCTTAAGAACTAATTTACCTTACCTATAAGAATTATGAAAAACTAAACATTCTAAAATATAACAAATACACTTGAAGGTGTACTATTCTCTCACATGAAAAATATGATTAGTTTGCACCGTAGACTTAGTAAAAGTTTAAAGTTATGTTTAGTAAATTTTCATCTTTGAATTATAAGAAAAAATAGAAAAGTAAGTAGCCATTCTTGTAATTAAGTCTCCGAATACAACTTACATAATAATACTAGTAATTGAAAATTAAAATTTGATAGTATCTATTTTATCTTGATTAAGTAGTGTTGAATGAAAACAAAAATTAATTTGTTGAGTATATGCGTACCTATTTCATAAAATAAGAACTGAATAGGTTGTTATAGATGAGACTAAACTATAGAAAAATCTCTATAACTCTCATTAAGTCCTCTTTTATATCAATTCCAAAACTAGTAGAAGATATCTTTAGTATTATTATTTTTCTGATGCTAAATAGTGCGTAGTTGCTCTAGCTTTTTGAGATCTTCTATGGGTGAATCTTTTAATGTACAAAATTCATTTAAGCACCTATTATCAGTAGTTTTAAGCCTATATGTTCTTCTGGTTTAAAGTTATAAATAGTTAGTTTTCTTTTAATATTATAAAAACTAATAGTGACGCACTCTATCAAGAAAATATTTTTTGCTTCAGAATAGCTAAAATAGATCTTGTTTTTTAATGAAACTCTACCTATCCTATAGCTTTTTGAAAGGTAATTTATTATGAAAAAGAGCAGCAAATAGGATGTATTTATAAAAAAATAGTAAAGTGAAAGCTTATTTATTGTATCCTAATTAAAATCAATTTTTACAGGAAATAATATGAAAAACATCTTCAAGCTCATTTTAGTAGCTATAGTGAGCATCTCAACCCTCCAAGCAAGAGAGGTTTCACTTGAAGATAAAATCTCAAGCCTCTATATCTCATTCTTTAACCGTGCAGCAGATGAAAGTGGATTAACATATTGGAATAATCTAGCTACAGCTGCAGAGGATGAAGGAGAAGATTCTCTTAATACTCTTAAACAATTATCAGCAGGCTTTGCAACTCATCCTACATTTGGTTCTACATACGACAGCATGGGTAATGAAGCATTTATACAAGCAATTTACAAAAACTCACTTGGACAAGATGGAGATGCAGATGGTGTAGCATACTGGACTAACTTAATCAACAATGGTAAGTTAAGATCTGATATGGTAGCTGAGTTTATGAATGCAGCTTTAATTACAGATATTACAGCAGAAAACTTTCCAACTCTCTCACAAGTAGAATTAGATGCAGCAATACAAAGACAAAACCTAATAACTAATAAAGTATCAGTAGCAATAAACTTCACAAAATCTCTGGGTATACTTTCAAATGTAACTGATTCAGAAAACCCTGAGAATGATCCATCATATTTAGCTTCTATAGAAGTTCTAAAAGATATCACTACTGAGGCATCTACTGCAACACAAACAATTAGTAAACTTAATGACCTTAGAACTGATACTACAAATGCCATAGCAATCATAAACAATGACTGGAAATTTACATTTAATGCTTTAGAGTACAGCACTATTATATCAAAAGCAACAGGAAGGACCTGGCTAGATAGAAACCTTGGAGCATCGACAGAGTGTAGTACGCAAAAAGATGCAGAGTGTTATGGAGATTACTACCAATGGGGTAGAGATAAAGATGGACACGAACAACTAGGAAGTGCTATTACTCTTAAAGCCTTTTCAACACTCAAAGCAAATACTGAAAAGTTTGTTATATCAAACAATGATTGGACACAAGCAGATACAAGTGGAGCACTGAGAAGTGAAAACTGGGATATATGTCCTGTTGGATATGAAGTACCAACTATAGATGAGCTTTTAGCAGAGACACAAAGTAGTGAAAATACACTTAACATTCCTTTTTCTGGTCAACGTACTAAGTCTGGCCCTATGAAAAATAAAGCTACAGATGCTTACCTTCAATCAAATACAGCATCAACAAGTGGCTTTACTAAGATGTTGAAATCTAATACAAGCATCCTAGCTACAAGAACAACAGCAGCTCCAATTCGTTGTATAAAAACGCAAACTATTACAGGTATAGTTATTGATAGTGCAGTAGCAGGATTAGACTATACATGTAGCTCAGGTAATAGTGGTGTTACAAATGCTAATGGAGAGTTTACATGTCAAGTTGGAGATATAGTAAGCTTTTCTCTTGCGGGCATATATCTAGGAGAAGTTCCAGCTACCGCTATTATTACTCCAAGACTCTTATTTGCTGGTAACAATCCAGCAGCAGCTTTAAACTTTGCACAATTGCTTCAAACACTCGATAGTGATGGAGACCCAAGTAATGGTATAGATATAGATGAAGCACTTTTAGCAACACTTGGTACAATCGATTTTACTTCTCTAACATTCGATGAGGATATGCAAGAACAATTAGGCTCAGGTACACCATTAGTTTCAGAATCAGATGCACAAGAACATTTGAATGAAACATTCGCAGCCCTTAGTATTGATGAATATGCAGATCCAGTAACACCAGTAGATCCAGTAGGAACAAACAATGCCCCAACTATAACTTCAAGCGCAACAGCAAGTGTAGATGAAAATCAAAATGCTGCTATAGATATAAATGCAACAGATTCTGATGCAGATACATTAGTCTACAGTATAAGTGGAACGGATGCTGATAGTTTTAATATTAATAGCTCTACAGGAATAGTTATTTTTAAAGCTGCTCCAGACTATGAGAATAAAAATTCATATACTTTTACTGTTCTTGTTAGCGATGGTAATTTAGCTGATACCCAGAATATCACTATCAGTATTCTAAATGTGGCAGAAACGGAACCTACTTTAGATAATTCAACTGGTTCTGTAGATGAAAACTCAGCTACTGGAACAGCAGTGGGAAATATAACTATCTCAGTTGTAGGTGACACCGCAATTACAGCGATAACTCTTAGTGGAACAGGTAGTGACAACTTCGAGGTATCTACTAGTGGAGCTATTACAGTTAAAACAGGAGCTTCATTAGATTATGAAACTACACAAAGCTATAGCTTAACAGCAGTAGCTACAAATAGTGCTGGGAATAGTGCTAGTGTAGATCTAACTGTTAGTGTTGCAAATATCACAGATAGTGTACCAATTTTGACAGATTTTACAGGCTTTATAGATGAAAATGTAACTATTGGAACAGTAGTAGGAAATATAACTGCTATTGATGATGGCAGCCATATTACAGCTTTTACGCTAAATGATACTACAAACTTTGAAGTAGATGCTACTGGGCATATTACAACAGGAACAACATTTGACTATGAAATTACAACTTCTTATTCTCTAATAGTAACTGCTACAAATGGTATAGGAGTCAGCGCAAGTGTAAATGTAACTATTGATGTAAATAACATTGGAGATTTTTACATAAAATCTGTAGTGTATGATAATAGCCGTACTACTACTCCAGATGATGATAAACTATATGTTTATTTTGACCAAGAAGTTAATCCAAATAGCGTAGGAATAGCTAGCGTGTATGATATTCAAAATATAGGAATTATAGGAAATAGTTCAGTGGGTGATTATAATGACACAAATTTTCATAGACACAAAGTTTCTCTAAATTCTACAGGAACAGCTTCAACAGCTTTTGTGCCAAATAATACAAGCATATCAATAGTTCCCACTTCGATACAAGATAGTTTAGGTGAGTATCTTGAGATAGATACAAATCCAATTATAGTTGCAGCTTTTAAACCAATACTTAAAAGTGGGCAAATTTTAAGCTACGAAGAAGATGGAACAGCTGTGACAGACAGTAGTGTAAAAGATGATGGCTATTATGAAAGAGGAATTACTCGAAGTTATACAAATAACGGCGATAACACAGTTACGGACAATGTAAGAGGATTGATGTGGGAAGATTTACCTGCAAGAACAGGGACTGTGGAAGCAGGGCAAGCATACTGTGCTAGTCTCGATTTAGGTGGCTATACTGTCGGAGAATGGAGACTTCCGACAATAATAGAATTACAAGGTTTAGTTGATTTTAGTCAATCTAACCCATCTATAGATGGAGAATTTGAGAATACTGCTTTGGGGTACTACTTAAGTGATAGTGCAAATGTGAACAGAGGTGGTCATTCTCTTTGGGTTATTTATTTCATCAGCGGGAATACGTCTAGTACTAGCATTATTCAATCGGATACTCACTCTTACCGTTGTGTTAGGATAGTTGAGTAAGTCTGCCAATGCAGGATTTTAGATACCTAACGACGTAATCGATATAAACTATATAACAACAAGGAATACACTCATGAAACTTATACACAAAGCAATTATTCTCTTACTTACTATCTCAGCAAGCTTATATGCTTCTACTGCTTCAAACCCTATCCTTCAACCTTTTACATCTAATCCTGTAGATAATTCAACAGGCCTTGCCCTTGATGCTAATATTGTTCTTGATTTTGACACTGATATTGTTAACTTCTATATAGATGGAAGGTTTGAATTGTATAGAAATGACGGAACCTTGATAGAGGCTTTTAACGCGACTAGTCCAACTGATTTTTTTGGAACAGCCAATGGTAACGCGTTTATCGTTGGCGATAAGATTACTATAAATCCTTTTGCTAATTTAGTATTCGGAACGAGTTATTATGTTCTAATCCCAGTTGGTTCTAATATGGGAAATCCAAATGATTCTGCTGCTAAGGTAATCCCAGTTACCCTTTCAACGACCTATAACTTCACGGTGGGAGTTGTTGAACGTCTGCAGTATCTAAGAGACAATACTAAAGAAGTGGTATTAGATACAACAACAAACCTGATATGGCAAGATGATGCAACATCAGCTACAAAGACATGGAAAGTTTCTTTAGATTACTGTGAAAACTTAGCTCTTGGTGGGTATGACGACTGGAGATTACCTAACATAGAAGAGCTTTCATCTTTAATAGATTACACTGTATCAGTCCCTACTATTGACAGCCTATTTATTAATACTGTCTCTGCGGGTTACTGGAGTTCAACTACCGATGTGGGGGATACATATAAAGCATGGCAAGTGAATTTCTATGAAGGTATACGACAGAGTTGGCTAGGCACTGGGAACGGTAAAACTTATAGCCTTAATGTTCGTTGCGTTAGGAGTGGTGGAGTACCAACATTCGATTCAGCAGCTACGGTAAGTGTAAATGAAAACCAAACATCTGCTGTGACCCTGAACGCTACAAATACTAATACCTATTCCATAAGCGGAGGAGACAGTGCAAGTTTTGATGTAGATTCTAGCAGCGGTCTAGTCACATTTAAAGTTGCACCTGATTATGAGAGTGTACCAAATACTTATACATTTACTGCTACGGCTACAGACAATCCTACTAATGTAACTACACAAGATGTGACTATCACAATTTTGGATGTAGAAGAAGCTGAGCATAACGGTGTACATTATGGTACTGTAGTTTCTCCATATACAGGAAAAACCTGGTTAGACAGAAACTTGGGGGCTTTACAAGTTTGTACAGCACTCAGTGATACAGCTTGTTATGGAGACTACTACCAGTGGGGTCGTAATACAGATGGACATGAAAAATCAGGTAGTGCTACAACTGGAACTCAAGCTGTAGACATAAATAGCGCAGGAACTAATTTTATTATAAAATCAAATGATTGGATAACAGGATCAACTGATTGGACAACAGAAGACAGCGATGGAGCTTTAAGAAGTGCAAACTGGTCTAAAACGGATGGAACTTCAGTCTGCCCTATTGGATACCGTGTACCGACTATAGGTGAACTAGCGGATGAAACAATAGATAATAATGCAAGTGACGCTTTTGAAAATAAAACAGACGCTTTTAACAATTTTCTAAAATTTCCATCGGCGCACTACCGTAACTACTCTGGTGGTTATATAGGCACTAACGCTAGTTACGGTGTCGTGTCGTCCAGCAGCGTCCATAGTACGTCTACATATATCTCTCATTACTTGGATTTCTATACCTCTGCTAGAATAACGGAAAACAGTCGTGCTTACGGAAATTCTGTTCGCTGTATTAAAGCCCCACCATCAAATGATTAATTAATATTTCCTCGTAAATATGAGGGTTCTACATTGTATCGATGATTTCGTTTGAGACTTATTCATTTAAGTCGAGAAATTGTCGCAGATAGAAAATTTTATGTTCAAGATCCTCTAAAAGCACTTCTACATAGTGCTTTAGATTAGAGAAAAATCTCGATCGCTCTTGCTAAATCCTCTTTTGTATCAATTCCAAAACCTGTACTAGAAACTTTTAACATTGTAATTTTCTTTTGATGATAAATAGCACGCAATTGTTCTAGCTTTTCTATATCTTCAATAGGGGCATCTTTTAGCTGACAGAACTCATTTAAGCTTTTTTTGGAAAATCCATAAATACCGATGTGACCAAAATACTTTGCTCCACCACCAGCATTATGTGGGATTTTTGAGCGAGAAAAATAAATAGCATTGTCTTCACCGTCGAGTACAACTTTTACAAGGTTTGGATCTTCTGCTGCTTCGGCATTAATAGAGTTATAACAACTACCCATAATATAAGGCTCTTTATTAGTTTGTAATTCTTGAAGTTTTTCCATAAGTGAACTTACTACATCTGCTTCAATGAAAGGCTCATCTGCTTGTACATTTATAATCAGCTCATCATCTGAGACATTTAAGATATTTGCACATTCGTTGATACGGTCAGTTCCGCTTTTATGGGTAGTTGAAGTAAGCATTGCCTCTATACCATACTCTTTGCATGTTGCAATAATAAGTTCATCATCAGCGGCCACAACAACTCTGTCTAAATGTGCAACCGCTTTAGCAGTACGAACAACCATTGGAAGGCCACCTATATCGGCTAAAACTTTTTGCGGAAACCTTGTAGATGCTAAACGTGCAGGAATAATAATCATTTAATGCCTTTGAGATATAATTGCATTATTATAACTAAACAAATATAGGAAGTTTTATAAATGCTATTATACCAGCCAGAATTAGGTTATTGTTACAATAGTGATTCTGTTTTTCTTTATGACTTTATTTCTTCTTTTAAACCTAAGGGTAGGGTTCTTGACGTCGGAGCTGGATGTGGAATAGTTGGACTTTTAGTAGCTAGAGATAACCAAAAGGTTATACTTGAAGCTGTAGAAAAACAAGATGTCTTTGTAGAATATGCTACTCATAATGCACGGGTAAATAAGATTAAGTACAGATTACATAAATGTGATTTTTTAGACCTTGAAATAGATGAAAAATATGACTATATAATATCCAATCCTCCTTTTTATCCTGAGGGAGTAACCAAAAGCGATAACGATATGTTATTTAATGCACGCTATAATATTAACTTACCATTAAATGATTTTTTTAAAAAAGTGTCACAGGCATTAAAGCCACAATCACATTTTATTTTTTGTTATGATGCTTCGCAATTTGGCGAAATATGTATAGCTCTAGATAAGGTAAAGTTAAAAGTAATAGATGTACAGTTTGTGCATCCCAAAAGTGATAGAGTCGCTTCATTAGTGATGATTCATGCCAGAAATGGTTCTAAGTCACGTATGAAGATTTGGGAACCATTTATTAGTTTTATTGATGGAATTGCTTCCCCAAAAGCTAAAAAAATATATGCAAACGCAAGGACGCAGAGTATAAAATGTCAACTTTAATGAAACAAGATGGTTTTGAGTATGCTTTTAATCCATCAGCTTGCAATGATTGCGCGGCGAGATGTTGTACAGGAGATAGTGGTTATATTTATGTCACTAAAACAGAGATTAAAGCTATAGCAAAGCTGTTAAAGATGGATGAGAAATTATTTGTACAAGAATATCTTTTTAAAAAGATGTATAAGTACTCTATTAAAGAGAGAAAAAATGGAGATTCCTATGAATGTGTATTTTATGATGCAAATTCAAACGGATGTAGTATTTATGAAGCAAGACCAAATCAATGTAAAACCTTTCCTTTTTGGGATTATTATAAAACAAGGGTTGATGAATTGCAATTAGAATGCCCCGGAATAATAGAAGACAAGGCTAAAAATGTATAAAATTTTATTATTTACTTTGAGTATTGGCTTCCTCTTTTCAGGATGTGTTACTCCTGCACCCGAATTGCCGAAAAATACTCTAAAACAAGCCAAAAATAAAAAAATATTTGAAGAAGAAGATACTCTCATCATGTTTGCACTTCGAACTGAAGAACTCGGTGACTTTAAAAGTTCATCTGAAATATTTGATACACTCTATACTCGTTCGAACCGCCGTGAGTATTTATACCGCTCTTTACAAAATTATTTGTACCTCAAAGAGAATGATATTGTAATTAAGAGAGTGGATTATGTCACACAAGGTAAACTTGATGATTTTATATTAGTAAGACTCAAGATTGTTGCTTTAATTCAGCTAGGTAAGTATGATGAAGCTCTTGCGCTTGCTATAGGTTTAGTTGAGAAAAGTAATGTTGTTGATGACTATATTTTAGTGAGTGATATTTATACAGCGAAGAAAGAGTTCAGTATTGCTGTTAAGTACTTAGAAAGTGCATATTTACAAGATTATAGTGAGAAAATTCTTGATAGAATGTCAATTATTCTTTATATAAATCTTCAAAGAAAAAAAGATGCCATTGCTCACCTTGAAACACATACAAGAGTACATGGATGTTCGATTATAATTTGTAAAAGACTCATAGCTATTTACAGTAATGAAGACAATATAAATGGACTTCTGTCGGCTTATTTACGTTACTATAAGCTTGATTCAAATCCAGATGTGGCCAAGAAGATTGTACAGTTATATGGATATACAAAAAAATATAATCAATTAATATTATTTTTGCAAAGTAGTGGAAGTGATGATAAAACATTACTACAGCTTTATTTAACTACAAAAAATTATACGAAGGCTTTTCCTTTAGCTATGAGTCTTTATAAGGAAACTGGTGAAGTGAAGTATCTCGGCGAAAGTGTTATTTACGAATATGAAATGCAAAAAGACAAAAATAACAAAGATTTTTTAATAAAAATATCTCAAAAATTTGAAGATCTTATAGATAAAGATAGTAATAGTTCATATTTAAACTATTATGGATACATCTTAATAGAGCATGACGTAGATGTCAAAAAAGGTATGCGCTATGTTAAAAGAGCATTAAAACTTGAGCCAAGTTCAGCATACTATCTAGATTCTCTTGCTTGGGGATATTATAAATTAAAAGAGTGTAAAGCGTCAATAGATGTGATTGAAAAGGTATTACAGTTGGATGGTGGAAATGACCCAGAGGTTTTAAACCATTATAAATTAATTAAAAAATGTAAAGGTAAATAAAAAAGAATGATTTTAGACGAAATAATAAAAAAAACAAAAGAAGATTTAGAAAAAAGAGAAAAAGAATTTTCTCTTGATTGGTTAGGACGTTCTTTAGCATTTAATGCTAGAGCTCCAAGAGATGTAACTCCTTACTTAACAGCGACAGAAGAAGATCCGTATAGGATTATATCTGAGGTAAAGAAGGCTTCACCATCTAAAGGTATAATCCGAGAAGACTTTGATCCACTTGCAATTGCACAAGCGTATGAGAGAGGAGGGGCTAGTGCCATTTCTATCTTGACAGAACCTCATTACTTCCAAGGTTCACTAGATTATCTTGGTGGAATTAGAAGATATGTTGGAATTCCACTTTTAAGAAAAGATTTTATAGTTTCCAAGTACCAAGTGTTAGAAGCTACTGTTCATGGAGCAGATTTTATTCTTTTAATTGCAGCAGCACTTTCTAAAAAAGAGTTGAAGGATTTACTTGCATATACAAGACACTTAGGTATGGAAGCTTTAGTTGAGGTACATGATAAATCTGATCTAACAAAAGCTATTTATGCGGGGAGTGATATTATTGGAATTAATCATAGAAATCTTCAAACTTTTGAGATGAATATGAACTTATGTTATGAACTTATTCCATTGATTCCAAATGGTAAAATCATTGTTGCTGAGAGTGGGATTTATGAACATGGTCAGCTTGAAGATTTATCTAAGGCTGGTGTGGATGCATTTTTAGTTGGGGAATCTTTAATGAGAACGGATGATGAAGAACTTGCATTGAAAAAACTAAAGTTTGGCTAATTACTAAACTAACAAAGGAGGCGATAGCCTCCACGTTAAGAACTGAGATTACGCTAATAGTTTTTTAACACACTCATTAATTCTTTTTCCATCAGCTTTGCCATTTAACTCATTTGAAGCTTTACCCATAACTTTACCCATGTCTTTCATAGTACTTGCACCAACTTCTTGTATGATAGCACTCACAGCTGAGGATAACTCTTCATCACTCATTTGAGCAGGAAGATAAGGCATATAAAAAGCAATTTCATCAAGTTCTACTTGCATTAAATCATCACGACCTGCCACTTTATATTGTACGATTGAATCATTTCTACTTTTTACTTGTTTTTGGATTATTTTGATGACAT
>NZ_JBLHOE010000005.1:0-71992 GCF_047622445.1 Sulfurimonas sp. | reverse complement strand
CGTCTGATAATTTAACACCAGTATCTTTAGAATCTTTACTTACTGCAGTTGTAGTTCTTTCACCACTTTTAGAAACTTCCACTGTTCCTGTTACTGTAGAGTTTGCACTATCTTTAGCATCAGTGGACATAGATGTAAATGTACCTGTGATATCCTTGATAATCGTGTTTAAATCTGCTGATAAACCTGTTGTTAATACTACTGCTGCGATTACGCTTATTGCTATTTTTTTCATTTTATTTTCCTTGTGAATTCTTATTTTATTTTTTAATCATTTTAATTGTTGTTGAGTGAAAGTATAACTCAGTATAACTTATACTTAACTTAAGGATAATTCAAAGTAATGATAATTATTTGATACATCTGTTTTGATACGCTACAAAGCGTTTAAAAATAAGTTTAAAACTCATTTAATGGTAGTGAATTTTAAAATATTAAGATACAATACTTAAAATTTGCGAAGGGAATACAATGAAAAAAATACTATTATCATTGCTATTATTATCCAGTCTCCTTTATAGTGATAGCTATACAAGAGAAGATAGAATAAAAGATATGCAAGAAATGGCAGAGGCAATGAATACTATACAAAGTGGTTTCTTCTATAATAATTATGATACTGTTGCCAAGGGCGTAGAACACTTAACGTCATCAGTTGAGGGAGTTAGACCTCCTCTAGAAGAGTTAGAAGAAAAAGATATTATGACTAGATATATGAATAATAAAGTTCAGATGACGAGAAAAGTTGTAAGACAAATCAATCAAAAATCTTTAACAATCTTACAAAGATTTAAAAATGGAGACTCTGCGCAAGCCGTTCAAGCATACAAGAAAATTCTTGCACAATGCATGGCGTGCCATAGAGAAACAAGAAACTGGTAATTAAGGAATACTAAATGAAATACATACTACTTATAGCACTTGCAATTAGTTCCCTATTTTCTGGGAATTTAGTCTTAACTGGAACAGTTATATCGAATAACCAAAAGATGATACCATCTAGATATATGGGTTATGTAAAAAGAGTTAACTTTGAGATTGGAGATAAAGTTTATAGAGAGGATATCCTTTATGAACTAGAATCAGCTGAGTTTGACATTATGGAAGCACAAGCAGATTTAGCATTAGCACAAGCAAGACTCATGTTAGATTCTTTTCAATCACGTGCACGTTCTGTTCAAAAAGACAAGGATGATTTACATAGAAATAGAAAAAAGTTTAACGAGCAAAACTTTAGAGCTAGAATCGCAGATTTAGAAGATCTTGCAGATAATGCAGATAAAGCAGTTGAATCGATGCAAGTTGCAGTAGAACAAACATCTGAAAAAGTAAAACAATTTGCAACAATTGCCGGGTATTTAAAAATTCTAGCTCCGAATGATGGTGTTATTGTAGATAAAAGAATTCGTGTTGGAGATATGGTAGGCCCTGGTATGCTTACTATGATTATAGTAGATATGGATCATCTTGAAATTCAGGCAGAAGTCGCAGAGTCTGATTTAAAATATGTAAAGCGTGATAAAATTGTTAATATTGAAATTCCATCATTAGACTATAAAATAGATGGTTACATTAAAGCAATTGTTCCAAGCGCAAATCCAATGGCACATACATTTAAAATACGCATTCATTTTGACAAAACAAATGACATGGTATTTCCAGGTATGTATGCTAAAGTTAAAGTTAGTCTAAAAAATGAGATGATTAAGCAACATTAGTTATCCTTTCTTCTAAACTTAAAATAGCAGTGATCCGTTACTGTTATTTTTACTATAGCATCTTCTTCCTCTAGCTTCCTTATAATATTATTTAAGAACCCTAAGTTAATTTGTAAAAAAACAAAAAAATTATCGTATGAAATTCTTATTGGGAAGTAACAAAATTAAAACTTGGTATAATAGTTCCAGAGAAAGATTTCACACTAGGAGTTAGAGATGCCACGTTCTGTTTTGTTACAACTTGCTCGTGACTCTATTGCTGAAGTTCTTGAAATGCAAAGAACTATAGATAAATCATTCCTTCTTCAAGAGCATCCCTTGTTAGAGCAAAAAATTGCAACACGAGTAAATCTTTATATTGATCATGAATTACGTGGTTCGGCATACTCAGAAAACCCAAACCGTAGCCTTATTGAAGATATCATCATCAATGCAAAGAAATCTGCCTTTGAAGATGAAAACTTTTCTCCTATTACAACTTCGGAGTATCTAAGTTGTGAAATAGAACTCCTTCTATCAACAGTAGATGGTGTTATAAGTGAAAAAGACCCATCAATAATAAAAGTCAACACTCATAAATTAGAAACAATATTTTAACAAAATATATAGGCTTCTTATCCTAAGTTTTGAGGGAATTTTGTCATGAACTTTTGTAGTTTTGGTGCGATTACCGCTTGACAATATCCAGCAGACGAATTTAGTTTATAGTAATTTTGATGATATGCTTCTGCCTGATATACGCTTCCTAATTCACTTACTTCGGTAACTATTTTAGTTCTAAAATTTCCTTGAATACTTTGAATAAACTCTTCTATATCAATCTGTGATTTTTCATTTTCATAATAAATAACAGAGCGATACTGGGTACCACTATCTGCCCCTTGTCTGTTTAGTGTCGTTGGATCGTGAATCACAAAAAAGATATCTAAAAGTTCAGATAAAGTAACTATATCTGCATCATATATAATGTCAACTATCTCTGCATGACCTGTCGTACCTGTGCAAATACTTTCATAACTAGGGTTTGCTATCTGCCCTCCAGTGTAGCCACTAATTGCAGTTAACACACCTTTTACATTTGAAAATACACCTTCCACACACCAAAAACATCCACCACCTAGTACTAATCTTTCTTTAGTCATCTTTTTATCCCCTATAAATATTTGTCCAATTATTACACAAAAAGACTAGTATTCTTTATAGATAACAGGATTAAGTCAAAAGTTAAGAAAGCTTATAAGCTTTATACTATATCATTTCAGACTACTATTAATTAAGGGACTTTATGAGATATCTATTTTTATTCATCCTATCTGTTCTTATATACTCTTCAAATGCAAGAGAAATAAGTAGAAATGAGTTCCCTCTCATCCAGCCAATCTCCCTTGAAGAAGCTGATATCTCGCTAAATAACTATTTTGCGGATAGTGATAAGGATGGAGTACATGATGATAAAGATAAATGTCCCCAAACACTTAACGGTAATAAAGTAGATCTTTTTGGCTGTATGATTTTAAATGATACTGACAATGATGGTGTAGCAAATAAAAATGATAAATGTCCAAACACTCAAGATGGAATAACAGTTAATCTTAAAGGCTGTGAACCAGATTATGATGAAGATGGTGTACCTGATACTCGTGATTCATGTCCAGATACAAGTACTGAATTTATAGTTGATAATGTGGGTTGCCCACAAACAGCAGTTTTAAAAATCAACTTTAAAGCTAAAGAATTTATAATTATGGACGATACTCTACCTGAAGTAGAAAATTTCGCTTTATTTTTACTGGACAATAAAAGTTACCAAGCAATTATTTATGGCTATACAGATAGTGAAAATAGTACGGGAAACAATAAGCAACTCTCTCAAAAGCGGGCAAATGCTGTGATGGAAGTATTGATTGGACATGGTGTTAAATTGACAAGACTTACTGCTATTGGGATGGGATCAAAAAATCCAATCGCTGAGAACAGTACACCTGAAGGCCGTGCAAAAAACCGAAGAATAGAAATAGAACTTCTACAATAAATATGAAAAGAGGAATATAGATGAATAAAATAAGTATACTAGCACTTATTAGTACTTTAGTACTAAGCACAAGCTCTGTATTCGCGCAAACAGACGCTGAACAAACAAACACTGCTGATTTAATAGTAGAAGATATTATAGCCGAGATAAAAAAAGCAAAAACTACACCGATTGAAGAAACTTTTTTAATAAAAAAAGAACTAGAAGTTAAAGTAGCGAAAACAGTTATTCCAGTTGTAGATAAAGTTGAAACAAAAGTTCAACCTATTGTTGTAAAAAAAGTTGCAACCAAAGTTCAAGCAAAGAGAGTACCTATAAAAGCAAAGACTGAAGTAGTAGTAGCAATATCACAAGCTAAGAAAATTACGAAAGTGCATACAATAACTCTACCAACTGTTCCTAAACCACCAGAAGCAATCCAGTTGTCTGTAAAGTTAGTAGATGAAAATGGAAATATAATTTGTGAAAATTTAGAAGATATATATCCTAAAAGGGAAAAAATTATTTTTTCTACAAATGTAGCTCCTGAGAGATTTAGTAAAAAAAGGAACTCTGAAGTAAAAGAGATTTTACCTGGAGACATAGATAATGCTAGGGTTACTGCATATATTCAATCTCCACTTTTAAGCGTCGGAGATGTAGTAAATAAATTGAAAAATGCTGGATTTGATATTCTTTCAATATTTAAAGTAGATAAAAAAGGAACTGTTACTTCGATTGTCTTTACAAATGAAGCGATGAAAAAAGCTGCATCTAAAAATATACGTGGATTTGCAGGAACATTACGAGTTGTTGTAGACGCTAAAAACAAACTTGTCAATATTTCAAACCCTATTTATATTATGAAAGCTTTTATGCAAAAAGAATATAATCCAAATGTAGCTGAAAAAATGCTGTCTGATATAAGAAGTCAGTTTTCTGACCTTAAAAATTCTAAAGAAGTTGTAAAGTTTGCTGCACTTGAGCGCTATCAATTTATGGAAAATATGCCTTTTTATCAAGATATGAAAGTCATTGGAAAAGCTAAAAATGAAGAACTTTTAAAAAGAGTAAAAAAGAGTAAGAAAATTATATATACACAACATTTAAGTAATGGAAGTATTGTTGTTGGTGTAAAACTTGGGAAAAGAACATCAAAATTCGTTAAGAAAATTGGTTATCAAAATTCTGGTATTCTTCCTTATCCAGTACTTATAGAAAATGGTGAAGCAAAGATCATGGCACCACAATATTATATTGCAATAATGTATCCACAACTTAAAATGTCAAAATTTATGACAATTGCAACAGTCCCAGGTGCTATAACGAAAGATATAGATAAAATCTTTCGTTAAATGCCTCGCATAGATAGTGAACAATTCTATCACTCTTCTATAAAAAAACATGGAAGAAGTGCACAAGGAGTAAATTGGGTTTCGCAAGAAACTCAAGAACTTCGCTTTGACATCATCTTGGATATGCTTCCAAATAAAATAGACTCACTTGCAGACGCCGGATGTGGTTTTGGAGATTTCTTTACCTACCTTCAATATGCAACTACGAAATGTAATAAATATATTGGTATAGATTCTCTTGTCGAAATGTGTACGATAGCTACTGAAAATACAAAAGAAGAAATTATTTTAGCAAATATAACGGTAGATGTTCTTCCTTCTTGTGAATACTATATCTGCAGTGGCGCTATGAATATTTTGAATAGCTTTGAGACGCATATGTTTATTCAAAACTGTTTGCAGGCATCCGAAAAAGCATTCATTTTTAATATTTTATGTGGAAATAAAGAAAGTGATAGATTTAATTATATTACTGCTAACAAAATAAAAAAGATTGCAAAAAGTTTAGGTGTCAAACGTATTGAGATGCGTGATGATTATATGAATAATGATATCACAGTTGGTTTTTTTCACTAATGTGCGGTATATTTGGAATTATTGGAGAATATGACGCAAGTAAAGCAAGAACTGCTTTATCAAAATTATCTCATCGAGGTCGCGACCACTGTGGTATTATTGAGAAAAATCAATTATTTTTTGCTCATCAAAGACTGAGCATTCAAGATTTACAGGAAAATGCTCATCAACCTTTCAAATACAAAAATATCTTACTTTCTTTCAATGGTGAAATATATAACTATAAAGACTTAAAGCAAGAACTTTCTCAAAGCTTTGAATTTAAAAGTTCTTCTGATGGTGAAGTACTTATCGCCGCATATCTGAAATGGGGCATTGATTTTGTGCTACATCTACGAGGTATGTTTGCTATTGCTCTTTTAGATAAGGATACCCTTTACCTTTTTAGAGATAGACTTGGAAAAAAACCTCTCTTTTTTATGCATGCCAAAAGTTTCATCTTTGCTTCAGAGATTAAAGCAATCACTCCATTTTTACAAAAAACGCAAATGAATGAAGATGCGCTTATGAGTTATCTCTCTTTTTTAGCTCCTACTCCTCCACATACATTTTTTCAAGGTATTAAAAAGTTAGCTGCAGGAGAATACCTTACGTTCAAAGATAATGTGGTAACTGTTCAACGCTACTTTGACTTGCTAGATGTTACGCCAAATATTATTACATCACAAGAAGAAGTTGTTGCGTCTTTAGAAAAACTCTTAGACGAATCTATATCCATGCGACTTCATGCTGATGTACCAATAGCATCATTACTTTCAGGTGGTATAGATAGTGCAGCTATTAATGCTTATGCACTTAAACATTCTCATAATCTACAAACATACACTATAGGTTATGAAGGTTTTTCTAAATATGATGAAACAGGTAATGCGGAAAATACAGCTTCGTATTTAGGTTTAAAAAATAAAAAAATTATAATATCGCAAGATGATTTTGTAGATGCGAGTGATACTGTTCTTGATACATTAGACGAACCCTTAAATGATCCCGCTGCAGTTCCTTTATACCTCTTATTTCAAAGCATCGCCAAGGATGGTTATAAAGTTGTTATGAGTGGTGAAGGAAGTGATGAGTTGTTTTTAGGTTATAGACAATATTTTGAATATTTAGATATTGAAAATGCTAGAAATTTAAAACATAAAAATTGGCTCAAAAACTACTTTAAAGCAAATTATTCACAGCATCGGGAATGGGAACATTATAAAAGAATCTTTAATGATACTCTTTTGTTTAGAACATCGGGAGAAAACTTTACTGATTTACAAAAAAATAATTTAATGAAACGGAATGTAAAAGAGGGACACTCTCTACAATATATACAAAGTTATAGAGATAGGTTTGAGCTTTCAGTACATACACATGAATCTACATGGTATAGTTATATAGATCTTCATCTTTATCAAGCTGAACATTTCTTAACAAAGCTCGATCGAGTAAGTATGGCTCATAATATTGAATCACGTACACCTTTTCTAGACCATGAGCTTGCTTCTTATATATTTAGTCTTTCTCCTCAATTGAGGCATGAATCTGGAGTTACAAAATCATTACTCAAGAAAACATTAGAGCCATATCTCAATAATGTGATACTAAGTAGAAGAAAAAAAGGCTTTGCAAATCCTTATTACGAGTACTTATTAAGTAGTAACAAACTAAAGCTGATAGAGGAAGTTAACAAAGAAACTGGTATCTTCAAAGAAAAAGAACTCAATGAATATTTAAAAACATCAAGCAACAATAATTTTAAAAAACATATCTGGGGATTATATGTATTATCTATTTGGATAAAAAAAAACCTTCTATAAAAACTCGTAAATGTTACTTTTTCAGATTTACTAAAAAAATTTACTAATTCTTATTTTTTATATAATAATAAGAAATAGTAAATAAATATATAGTTATTTATTATATAACTGTAAAAAAGGTACATTTTTTATAAATTATCACACATTTCAGTACATTTAACAATACTTAACATAATTTAAACTTATTAGAAAGAAAAAATTTGGATGCAAAGGCATATAATTGAGGAGATAGATTAAGTCTTATTTAACATTAGAAATTGTAATATTTTCGCAGTCCAAAAATCTTATCATGGATTTTTGAAACATAACATACACAACATTTCAAGGGGAAATAATGAATATGAATCGTCGTGACGCAATAAAAGTAGGAGCAGCTAGTGTAGCTGCCGTAGCAGCAGCATCAACTTTAACAGGTTGTGTAGCTGGAGAAACTGGTACAGCAGCAGCTGGTATGACAGGAACTTTACTAGGTAAACATAAAGTACTAATTATTGGTGGTGGTATGGGTGGTATGGCTGTTGCCAACAACCTTAAAAAAATTGACAAAAATTTTGATATTGCAATAATTGAAAAAAATGATACATTTATGGCTTGTCCAGTTTCTAACACTTACTTAGGTAAATTAGAAGGTATGGATTTAGGTAAATTTGTATTTGATTATTCTCAGCCAATTGAAAAGTATGGTTACGCTATGCTTAAATCAGAAGTTATATCTATTAACCGTACAGCTAAAACAGTAACTACTGCAGCTGGTATCGTTGGGTATGATATTTTAGTACTTTCTCCAGGTATTGCTTATAACTATGAGGGTCAATTCCCAACTTGGACAAAAGCACATGCGGCAGCAGTTCAAAGAGCATGTCCACCTGCAATGATTTCAGGTTCTGAGCACGTTGCACTAGAGCGTCAACTTATGAATATGGATGATGGCGATGTTGTTATTGCTGCTCCATCAGGGAAATTCCGTTGTCCTCCTGCTCCATATGAAAGAGCTGCAATGGTTGCCGCATATATGGAAAAAGAAGAAATTATGGGTAAAGTAATTGTTCTTGTTCCCGGTGCAAAATTTGCAAAAATGGGTGCATTTAAAGAATCTGCAAAAGATATCTATGGTGATAGAATAGTTTATATTCACCATACAAAAGTGACTGATGTTGATCTTGATAGTAAAACAATACACTTTGAGCAAAAAGTACCAAGTGGTAAAAAAGATGAAGATGGCGATATGATTATGAAATCTATCAAGAAATCTCACAAATATGCTGTTTGTAACTTAATCGTTAATCACAAAGCTTCTCCAGTAGTTCAAATGGCAACACTTAAAACTACAGCTGATGCATTCAAAAAAGTTAAAATGGCTGGTTGTTCATTCCAAACTGCAACAGATAAAGATGTTTATGCAGTTGGTGATATCGTAGGTCATGCAATCCCACCATCAGGTCAAACTGCTGTATGGGCTGGTAAAGAATGTGCAATGGAAATTGCTCATAGATTACATGGTAAGCCATATACTCTTGGTGTTAAAACTAAGCCAGTTAAAGCTGCAAATGTATGTTTTTCAATGGTTGGACACAGTCCAGAAGAAGGAATCATGGTTACTCATGACTTTAGTTGGACCGGTGCTGTTATTAAAGGAAAAGGTCATGTTCCTAAGGCTCCGAGTGGTAAATATCGTTCTAAAAATACTGCAAAAGCTCTTCGTGACTGGTACCGCGGTATCATGGCAGATTTATTCGCTTAGACACTGTTTTTCTACTAGTAATTTAAAGGAGGCTTATCGCCTTCTTTACTCTAATAATAATTTTAACTTATACACAATTATTTCACAGTTATATCTTAAAATTGTTATTACAATAAAAAAAAACTTATACTAAAGGATCCACATGGAAAGAAGAAATTTTCTAAAAGTTGTTGGTGCAACTGGAGCTATGATAGCTGTTTCACCTTCAACTATAACAGGTAAACTATATGCATCTGATGGTGCTGCATTTCAAGCATTTGAAAAAGTACAGTTAATGGATGGTGCAGGTGCACCATTAAAAGCAAGTGCTCTTAAAAAAGAAGTAAACTACGTATTTAATTACCCACATGCTTCTACTCCATCTATTTTATTAGACCTTCCAGCTCCAACAAACAAAGATGTTAAACTAACTTCTGCAGATGGTGAAGAATATATTTGGAAAGGTGGTGTTGGTTCAAAAGGAACTATCGTTGCATACTCGGCAATTTGTGCTCACCAAATGGCTCACCCAACTCCAGAGGATAGTTTTTTACAGTATTGTAAAAAAGGTCAAGAGACTATGGCTTATGCACCAGAAGATGGTTCTAAAGGTGGGATTATGGTATGTTCATCTCATTTAGCTGCATATGATGTTGGTAGCGGATGTAAAGTACTTGGTGGCCCAGCTGAGCAACCGCTTGCTTCTATTATTATTGAAGTTGCTGCTGATGACACACTTTGGGCAAGTGCTGTTCTTGGTGGAGACAAATTTCATGAATACTTTAAAGTTTTCAAACCAGAGTTAAAAAAATACTATGGTGGGAAAAGAAAAGGTAAGAAAAAAGTTGAAGGTTCTGCTAAGACAGTAGCAATGAATGAATATACGAAAGAAATGATTCAATACTAAGGAATGAAGATGAAAAAAATATTAACTGTAATAATGGCAATTATGCTGAGTACCTCACTATTCGCTGGTGCTAAAGAAGAAAAAAGACTTGCTTCAGATATGAGAATGATGCTTGATGCTATTGTAGATATGCAAAAAGCTGCATATTATAATGATTCAAGAGTACTAAAAGCATCCACAGATAGATTAATTAGTGGTCTTGATTCAATGTTAGCAGTAAATGCTAGTACATACCTTAAGAAAAACCAAAAACATGCTGCAAAATTTGCTGAAAAAAGAGTTAAAATGATTAAAATGTATGCTGATGATTTGCTAATTTCTTTAGCTGCAGGAAATATTGATGATGTTATCTCTGATTATCATCAAATATCTAGACAATGTTACTCTTGTCATACTCGCCTTAGAAGAAAATAAGACATAGTTTATCTTCTTACCCTCGCCATGCTCCTTTGGGGTGGTGGTTGGACTGCACTTAAAATCTTAACTCTTGACTTACCAATAGATGTAATCATCTTTTGGCGATTTTTTATTATGAGTGTTGCTTTTTTACCAATCCTTTACTTTTTTAAAACACCAATTAACTTTAACCCATCAAGTCTAAAATACATAGCAAGTAGTACAGTTTTAAATATATCGTTTATGATCTCATCATTTTTAGGCGTGAAATATGGTTTAGCAGGTTCGGGAAGTGTTATAATTACCACTTTTAGCCCCGTAATAACTTTTATGTTTGTTGCAGTATTATTTAGAAAAAAACTTTTGTCTCATCAGTTTATTGGTCTATTTTTCGGATTGCTTGGTGGGGCCATTTTACTACAGTTAAATGATATAAGTCTTTTCTTAAATGGATCCAATAGTTACTTTTTACTTTGCGCAATAATATGGGCAGGTGTTACGATACTCTCACAACACTCACATAAGTATATTCATCCTATCCATTATAGCTTTGTCATTGCAGTTATATCAACGCTTGTAACGTATCTATACGCATTTAATTCTGATTTACTAAGTGTATTTGAGCAAGATACAAGATTTTGGATTGCTATGATTTATTTAGGTGTATTTGGACAGACAGTTGCAACAACTATATTTTTTATGGCAAGTGGAAAACTTGGAAGCCAAAAGACAAGCTCTTTTATGTTTATAGTCCCGGTATTTGCTCTTTTTTCTGCTTCTATAGTTTTGGATGAACCAATAGAATTGCATATAGTGATTGGTGGACTTGTGAGTATCTTAGCAGTTTATTTTGTCAATAAAAAAAAATCCCCTATCTAAGTTGAAATGAATGTCTTTATATTATCATTTTAATATCCTTTTAAAATCTTAAGTTGTAACATTCCTAAGTAGTCAATTTTAATAGTTGCAGGAGTAAAAATGAAAAATATTTTAATTCTCGGTGGTGGTTTTGCAGGGATTGAAGCAGCAATTTATTTAAAAAAACAGAAATTTAATGTTACTTTGGTAAGCGATAGAGATTATTTTTATATTTATCCAACTTCTATATGGGTTCCCACACGTGAAAGTGAATTTGAAGATGTTTGTATCGATTTAAAAGAGTTACAAGCTGCTCATGGCTTTAGTTTAATTATTGATCCAGTCAGTCATATCTCAGCTAAAAAAAATCAAATAACATTAGAAAGTGGAAAAGTTATTCAAGACTACGATTATCTTGTTGTAGCTATGGGTGCACACAAGATGAAACATAAAGGCCTTACGAATACTCTGTCTATCTGTGGAGATCCAGAACAAGCCTTACTAATACGTGATCAAATTGACATACTCATAGAAAAAGGTAGAGGGAAGATATGCTTTGGATTTGGTGGGAATCCTAAAGATACTTCTGCAGTTCGTGGAGGACCCGGATTTGAACTTATGTTTAATCTACACAATCAGCTCAAAAAAGAAGGTATCCGAGATAAATTTGAACTAACTTTTTTTGCTCCTATGGCTGAACCAGGGAAGAGAATGGGACCAAAAGCACTTAAAATGATGGATACTTTCTTTACTCGGCTCGATATAAAAACACACTTTGGAAAAAAGATAAAACAATTTAATAAAAAAAGTATAGTGTTTGAAGATGATACAAAATTAGATACGGACTTTACTATGTTTATCCCAGCCGGTGATGGGCATACTGTAATTAAAAGATCTGATTTACCTGTTAATGATGCTGGATTTGTATCTACAAATGATTTCTCTCAAGTGATATTTTCAAAAGACGGTAAAGTAAATTATAACATGCCTACAAATATTTATGCTATTGGAGATATTGCCTCACTAGAAGGTTACGACTGGAGAGCAAAACAAGGTCACGTTGCAGAAGTAATGGCAAGGAATGTTTCTTATAACATTACACAAAGAGAGTTAGGGCAAAATAATTTTAAAGGTTATCATGCGCATCTAAATATACTATGCGTAATGGACAGCGGGGATGGTGCGGCATTTGTATATAGAGATGAAAAACGAGCTTTCATGATACCTATGCCTTTTGTCGGTCATTGGCTTAAAAAAGGGTGGGGAATCTATTGTAGGTATTCAAAATTGGGAAAGATACCTAGAATACCTGGACTTTAAATACTAATGAAGTTAACTTAATTAGTATTTATTCTTTATTTAGAGTAACCATTCCGAAATAATAGAACTAGGTCTTCCTATAATAGCTTTTCCGTCTTTAAATAATACAGGGCGCTGAATTAACTTTGGATTTTTTACCATGGCAGCAATAAGTTTTTCTTCATCATTTTCATTTTTTAGATCTAACTCCTTATAGATTGCTTCGGTTGTACGCATAAGTTCCCTTGCAGAAAGACCTAACATTTTAAGAGTACTTTTTATTTCTTTTTCATCAGGCAGTTCATCAAGGTATTTTACTATTTCAGCACTTATCCCCAGTTCTTCTACAAGTTTTACTGCTTCACGAGATTTTGTACATCTTGGGTTGTGCCAAATTTTTACATTGCTCATATAGGTCCTTTTTATTACTATAATATATTTTAGTAGTGAGTGTTAATTGTTAAGTTATTTTGAATGTTTATGTTGAAGTGTGGTGCGGATGAGAGGACTTGAACCTCCACGCCTTGCGGCACCAGATCCTAAGTCTGGCGTGTATACCAATTTCACCACATCCGCATGTGATTGTTAGAAAGTTTAAAATATTAATGTTATGAAGTCTACTTTATGAAATGGTGCGGATGAGAGGACTTGAACCTCCACGCCTTGCGGCACCAGATCCTAAGTCTGGCGTGTATACCAATTTCACCACATCCGCATAAAATAAAGCAGAATTCATAACAATAATAAGTGGTACCCCCTACACGATTCGAACGTGTGGCCTACGCCTTAGAAGGGCGTTGCTCTATCCAGCTGAGCTAAGGAGGCAGATTTGTCAATAAAAAGGTGGTACGCCCGATAGGATTCGAACCTATAACCCTCGGAGCCGAAATCCGAAACTCTATCCAGTTGAGCCACGAACGCTTCCAATTATCATTGATTGTAAAAAAAGTTTATATTTAAAATTGTTGAATGGGGTGGGATACGGGATTCGAACCCGCGACCCCCGGTACCACAAACCAGTGCTCTAACCAACTGAGCTAATCCCACCATAAAAGTAAAATTAAATATAAAGTATTGTAAAAAAAAGGTGGTCGGGGTGAAAGGACTCGAACCTTCGGCCCCCTGGTCCCAAACCAGGTACTCTAACCATACTGAGCTACACCCCGACCTATATTCAAAAAACAAGCTGACGCTGATTAATGAGGTGGAATTATAGTTAATAAGATAGCAAATGTCAATACTTTTATAGCAATTCTTTTATATATAAATATTTTTAAGTATAATAAGCTCAATTAAAGAGGGGGAAATGTCATGAAAATAGCTAGATTTAGTAGAATAGGTTTTATTTTAGCAGCAGCTGGAAGTGCCGTTGGACTTGGAAATATATGGAAATTTCCTTATATAACTGGGGAATATGGTGGAGGTGCTTTTGTATTAGTTTATCTTCTAACTGTAATCCTTATAGGTTTTTCTATAATGATAGCAGAGATGCTTATTGGTTACCTTGGACGTAAAGATGGAGTCACATCGTTTGAAGATTTAGCACCTAAATATAAGAATCTCTGGAAATTTGGTGGTTTCCAAGGTTTAGCTGGTCTTTTTATTATGATCTTCTATTCTGTTGTTATTGGCTGGATTTTTCATTATATTGTTACTTCTCTTACTTACCTTCCCTCAAGTGTAGAAGAAGCTGAAACAACTTTTAATGCGATGCTTTATACTGATGTTTGGACACAACTTTTTTATCACACACTTGCCTTTATTTGGATTACATATGTACTAACCCGTGGAATTAAAGGTGGAATAGAGAAGATGAATCTTGTTCTTATGCCGACGTTGATGATTATTTTAATCGGAATGTTCGCATATGCTACAACTTTAGATGCTTTTGGCCAAGCTGTTGAGTTTATGTTTTCTCCTAATTGGTCTAAGATAGATGGTGATGCTTTTGTAACAGCAGTTGGGCATGCTTTCTTCACTCTTTCTCTTGGTATGGGAGCAATAATGACATACTCAGCTTCAATGGAGAAGGATTCGAACCTCGTGACAAATGCTTTTTGGGTTGTTTTTTTGGATACTTCTATCGCTATCGTAGCGGGGCTTATGCTTTTTACATTTTTGTATCAGTATGGTTCAGGTCCGGCAAAAGGTCCTGGCCTTGTATTTATTTCTTTACCTGCGGCATTTTATGAGATGGGAATTATAGGAAATGTATTCGCTGTACTTTTCTTTTTAGCTCTTGCCTTTGCAGGGCTTACCTCCTCAGTCTCTTTAGTAGAGCCTATGGTACAATATTTCATGGATAGATTTTCTTGGAGTAGGTTAAAGTCTTCTGTATCTATGGGATTATTCTTTTACCTTGTGGGTATTGTCGCACTCTTATCAAACATAGATGGATATAAAGAGATTTTAACTTGGGGAGATAAAAACTTCTTTGATTGGGTAGATCATATCACTGCTGCAATTATGCTTCCTCTTGGTGGACTTGTTATGGCTGTATTTGTTGGTTTTAGCATGGAAAAGCAAAGAGTTGAAGCAATCCTTCGTCCACAGCTAGGGATTGCTTTTGATGTGTGGTATTTTTCTTTACGTTACATAACTCCAGTGGCGATGTTTATCGTTATGCTTTCTCTTATGGGGGTTATATAATTCTATGAGAACAATTACTCAGCAATGTAAAGATATTATTAAACGTGAAGGTATAAACCTGAAGTCTGCTGTTGAATATGATGTAAATGGGAAAGTTCATTCGCTTTCAATAGAATGGATAGTTGATACATTTATGCAAGCTTCAGTAGATTCTCATCAAATTTTTTTAGATGCTTTAAAACTTTCGTTAGAAGTAAAAGGGATGGGGATAGACAAATTTTTTGAAGACATGGGCCAACTCTTGTTGATGACACATCTGTCTGATAAACTAGAGGTTTAAGTAATCTTTAGATAAATATTTGTTATAATTTGTGCATGACAAATTATAACAAATATATACTACTCTATCTTGTCCTTTGTATATCTTTATTTACTATTTTCTTTTTTATAAACGACTCTCGAGATAGAAACATCGAGCACCAACAACATATATTGGTACAACAAGCACAAACCCATTTTCAAAGTCAATCAGGTACAAGAGAGTGGAATGATCAATATCTCGGGGTATACGTACGTTCTGAGAAAATACTAAAACCACATCCCTACTTACCATTAAATACGATTACAACAGATAGCAATGAGACTCTTTTTAGGGTAAATCATGCATCGATGGCTAGGCAATTATCAGAGATAGCGCATAAAGAAAATTTTAAATTTCATTTAACAAGCTTAAATCCATTAAATCCTATCAATAAAGCTGAAGCATTTGAGCAAAGAGCATTAGAGTTTATTGAAAAACATAGTGTGAAAGAATATTACGAGTTTAATGACGAAAATTTCAGATATTTAGCTGCAATCTTAACTGAAAAAAAATGTTTAGATTGTCATGCAGCTCAAGGTTATAATATTGGCGATGTAAGAGGCGGTCTGAGTGTTACTCTCAACAATGATAACTATAGAAAATCTATAACTGATATAGAAGATAGAAATATAATCTTAAAAGTTACGGTATTCATATTTTTATCATTAATTACATTTTTGATGCATAGACAGATACAGTCGAATCAAATTTTAAGGTCAAAAGTTGAACAAAGGACGAAAGAGATAACTCAAACAAAAAATCTTCTACAAAATGTTCTAGATGCCGATACAAGTTTGATGATAGTATCAAGTGGAACAGAGATTATTTTAGCAAACGAGACAGCTTTAGATTTTTTAGAAATACCTTCTCTAGATGAGTTTATTTTACACCATAGCCATGTATCAGATCTTTTTGAGAAGCTTGATGATGATAGCTATTTACAACAACCTATGAAGGGCGAACATTGGATAAACTATCTGCAACGGGAACAGCATAATCAGACTCTCAGAGTTATGATATATAGACATGAAAAAGAGATACATCTCAAAGTTCATGCAAAAGAGATTCAGGTAAATAGTCAAGTTATTCATATTATTATATTCGATGACATTACTGATGAATTAGCTATGATTAAAATTTTGAAAAACGAAGCTACCAGAGATGCATTAACTCAGTTATTTAATAGAGGAAAATTCAAAGAGGTGTTAACGCATGAAATGACTTTATCTAAAAGTACTTCTTCACCACTTTCTATCATTTTCTTAGACATAGACCATTTCAAAGCTGTAAACGATACATATGGACATGATGTAGGAGACGAGGTATTAGTTGCTTTAGCTAAGCTTCTTACAGAAACTGTGAGAACGGGTGATTTCGTGGCGCGATGGGGTGGTGAAGAGTTTATAATTACACTCCAATCAAGTACTCTTGAACAAGCAGCTGCTGTTGCCGAGAAGATAAGAAAAATTGTTGATGTGTATGATTTTGGAACTGCTTCGAAACAAAGTATTTCTCTAGGTGTAACACAGTATATTAATGGTGAAAGTGAAGATAATTTTACAAAACGGGTAGATGAAGCACTCTATAAAGCGAAAAATAGTGGTAGGAATAAAGTAGTTACGAAATAATTTTGATACATAAAGTACAGTAAAAGGAATTATTTCCTTTTACGTTCTATTAAAATTGTATCATCCCATCAATTGGAGAAGATGCAGTTGCGTATGGACGCTTTGGAATTCGTCCTGAAAGATAAGACATTCTACCTGCTTTTACAGCATATTTCATAGCCTCAGCCATTATCATAGGGTTTTGTGCTTGAGCGATAGCAGTGTTAGTTAAAACACCCGCAGCACCTAACTCCATAGCGTAAGCTGCGTCAGATGCACAACCAATTCCAGCATCAACGATTACCGGTACTGAAACAGCTTCTCGAATGAAAACAATGTTGTAAGGGTTTTGAATTCCAAGACCAGAACCAATGGGAGCTGCAAGAGGCATGATTGCATGTGAGCCAGCATCTTCTAAGCGTTTAGCCATAATTGGATCATCTGAAGTGTAAGACATAATCGTAAAACCATCTTTTGCAAGGATTTCACAAGCCTTAATAGTTTCAAGCACATCAGGATAAAGAGTTTTTTGTGTATCGCCAATAACTTCTAGTTTGATTAAATCAATTCCAGTTGCTTCACGCATAAGTCTAAAAGTTGTAATTGCTTCTTCAGCAGTTACACAACCAGCAGAGTTTGGCAAAAATCTTACATTTGTTCCAGCAAAAGTATCACGAAGATTTTCCTTGTCTGGATTTGTAATGTTTAAACGACGAACTGCAACAGTGATAAGCTCACTTCCACTTGCTAGTGTAGCGTCTCTCGTAGTCTCAAAAGAGTCATATTTTCCGCTTCCAACGATTAAACGAGAACCTAACTCATATTTTCCAATTTTTAAAATGTTATCCATATAATTATTTCCTTATTTTTATTACATAAAATTAGCATGTGCTTTTAGTATTTATTAGTGACTTTATAACATAAGAAATCTTACAAATTCCCAATTCCTTGAATTAAATCCTCAGGTGTAAGAGAAAAATCAGCACCCTTGTAGTTTTGGACAATTTTTGTATGCGCGAGTGAAGCATTAATAGCGGCATCTAATGTTGTATATCCTTGTGCTAAAAGTGAACCTACTAAACCACTAAGGACATCTCCACTTCCACCTTTAGCTAAGGCAGAGGTCCCATGCGGATTTATAAAGAACCGATCATTTTGAGCAATAATAACATTTGCTCCCTTTAGTAGTAAAGTAATATTGGGATATTTTTTACAAAATACTTCACTATACTTAAATCGATCGTTTTGTAATTCATTAATACTGATATCAGCAATATTTGTTCGGTGTAAAAGAGCAATAAATTCTCTAGGATGGGGAGTTATTACAACATTTTCTTTTTTGAGTAAATCTAAAAGGATAGGCATATGAAATATATCAGCATCTAAGATACAAGGAAGTGAATTGTCAAAAAATGAACGTAGTTCTTCTTCACTAAATTGATTTCCTATGCCCATTCCAGAAGCTATTGCAGTTGTGTTGGCTGGAATATTTTGTGCATGCATAAGTGTATAGTGCATAGTATTAGGCTCTTGCGGACCTACTAATGTAACAAGTCCGGTACCAAATTTGTGAGCTGCGAGAGCACTAATCATACTGGCACCATACTTATAGCCACAAGGAATACTAAGATGACCAAAGTGCCCTTTATGTGTATTTTTTTGATTTCTATACGGTAATTTTAGGTCTTCTTGATCAAGTAAGTTCCAATTTGAAGATGTTTCATAAACACTTCTTGCAACTCCTAGGTTTATAACTTCTATTTTACCAACGAATTCCTTCGCTGCATCACTAAACATTGATCTTTTTAAGGCACCCATAGTAAGTGTTATATCTGCATGAAAAATATCTTTATCACATTCACCATTTTGTTTTAATCCAGATGGAATGTCGCAAGCAATTTTATATGCACTCATTTTATTAATCGTTTGTAATACTGATTTGGATTCATTATCAAAATCTCGTGAAAAGCCTGTCCCATATAAGGCATCAACTAAAATATCACATTTGTTAAGTTCTATGGTTGATTTAACTCCAATGGCATGTGCACGATCCAGTTGTAGTCTCGCCATTGGGGACTTTGGCTCTTGCACGTAAAATATTTCAACATTATAATCCCCGTGCAAAAGACGAGCAAGAGCTAACCCGTCAGCACCATTATTTCCACTTCCACATGCGATAATTATTTTTGAGTTTTTATCAAAGGTATCACGAATAAAAATATTCATACCATTTGCCGCATGTTCCATTAGAATGTCTTCACTTAATCCAAAGACATTGTAACAACTATTATCCAGTGTCCCTACTTCATCAAAAAGTTTTTGCATATTTTCTCCAGTTCTTGTTATCCTAAGTAATTATTAACTTATTAGAAGATAACATATATCTATATAAGTAATAGGAGAAGAATCTATGTCAAAAGATAAAAACTGTATGATATTAGAAAACAGTTCCATAGACGAAGTTCCTATTACAACTCTAGAGTACAATAATATTTTAAACATACAAAATGAAATCCTCGGTATGATAGCTTCTCAAGTAAAGGCTAATGATATTTTGACTCATTTATGTAAAATGGCAGAAAATTTACTTCCCAATTCGGTAGCTTCGGTTATGATTCAAGACAAAATCACAGGGCTTTTGAGTGTATTATCTGCCCCATCTGTTCCTAAAGTAGGCCATGAGGCTTTAAAAAATTTAAAACCTGGTCCAACGGGGGGTTCGTGTGGTAATGCTGTGTTTAATAATGAAGCACAGTATGTCAGCGATACATTTAGTGATAGTAGATGGGAAGATCTCAGACAAGTATCGCATGATTTTAATCTTTGCGCATGTTGGTCTATGCCAGTTAGAAATAGAGACAATGAGCCTATCGGTACATTTGCCCTCTCATCGTTTGAACATCGTTCTCCTGCTAGTTTTCATAAAAAACTTCTGGAAACTACCGCATCTATTGTGAATATTGTTCTTTCAAATAAAGAAGATGCACAAAGATTAAAACTTTTTTCTAGCTCCATGCAAAATGCTGCAGAGGGAATGATTATTACAAACTCTGATAATAATATAATAGAAGTAAATAGTGCTTTTGAAAAAATTTATGGATATACAGAGAATGAAGTGATAGGGAGAAATCCAAAAATATTTGCGACGAAACACAATACTAAAGAACTATATAACGAAATGTGGTCTAGTATAGATAAGAATGCTTCATGGGCTAATGAAATTATTAATATAAAGGCTGATGGAAGTGAAATTACGCAGTGGTTAAGTATTAGTAAAATTGTTTCAGATGAAGGGGAAGCTAATTATCTGGGGATATTTACAGATTTAACAGAGTTAAAAAACACACAAGAACTTCTAAAAAAAACAGCATACAGAGACCACTTGACTGAGTTGCCAAATAAAGCACAACTTGATGATTTAATTATTGCAAACAAAGAACAGACACTTCTTTTACTTAATGTAAATAATTTTTCTTATATAAATTCTGCATACGGATTTGATACAGGAGATAAGCTTCTTATGAGCTTATCTAAAATCTTAAATGATACATTTGCAAAAGGTATGACCTTTAGAATTAATTCGGATGAATTTGGATTGTTGCTAGATAAGGCTCTAGATGTTAAAGCGCAAGTGAAGAAGATTAAGAATTATTTTTATAATACTGAAATATCTGTAGAAGATATCACGTTAAATATTTCTTTTACATATGGTGCTTGTGTGGCAGGAGAAAATCTTTTAAGAAATGCGTCCTCTGCATTAAAGTATGCAAAACAACGCGGAAGAAATAACCTTGTTATTTTTGATCTAGAAATGTCCAAAAATCAAGAAAGAGAATCTTTTATAGAATCAAACAGAATACTCTATAGAGCTATTGCTGAAGATAAAGTTATTCCATATTATCAGGGTATTAGAAACAACTTGAGTAAAAAGATAGAAAAATTTGAAGTACTTGCCAGAATTGAAGTTGATGGTGAGATTATCACACCAAATAAATTTTTAGAACCAGCAAGACTTTCTGGGATATTACCGGAGATTACGAAGATTATGATAGATAAAAGTTTTAAGTGTTTGGGGAAATATGAATGTGACTTTTCTATAAACATTACAGAAGATGACTTAACCCGAGATTATCTTTTGGAGTACCTTGATACAAAATGTATAGAGTATGGCATAAATCCACAAAGAGTTATTTTAGAGATTTTAGAAGGTGTAAGTTCAGACGGAAAGAAAAACCATATTAAACAACTTCGTGCTATCAAAGCGAAGGGCTATTCTTTAGCCATTGATGATTTTGGTTCAGAGTATTCAAACTTTGAGAGAGTCTTAGATCTGGATATTGACTATTTAAAAATAGATGCAAAATACATAAAAGATATTCATACAAATAAAAAAAGTTATGAGGTTGCCAGAGCTATAGTATTTTTTGCAAAAAATGTAAAAATACCATGTATCGCTGAATTTGTACATGATGAAAATGTACAGACTATTATAGATGAATTAGGTATAGATTTTTCCCAAGGTTTTTATTTCTCACAACCTCATGCTACTCCAAAATTAGCTTAACTTATAAACTTAAAGAGTAAAATGATATAATCTCCTTATGAATTATAAAAGTATTGCACAAGAAACTCTTAACATAGAAGCACAAACTCTTTTAAGCGCTGCAAAGAACATGAATGATGTTTTTGAGAAAGCAGTTACTATGATTTTAGAATGTAGCGGTAAGCTTGTTATCACAGGTGTTGGTAAGTCAGGTCTAATCGGTGCAAAGATGGCAGCTACTTTTGCTTCAACAGGAACGCCAAGTTTTTTTCTTCATCCAACAGAAGCCTTACACGGCGACTTAGGTATGATAAGTCCAAACGATGTGGTAATTGCAATCAGCTATAGTGGTGAAAGCGAAGAGTTAAGCTCGATACTTCCTCATATAAAACGCTTTGGAACTCCACTTATTGGGATGACTAGAAATAGAGAGTCTTCTTTAGGTAAGCATTCTGATTTAGTGATAGACGTAGTAGTTGAAAAAGAAGCATGTCCACTTGACATTGCTCCTACAAGTTCAACTACTTTAACTTTAGCACTTGGCGATGCCCTTGCAGTTTGTTTGATGAAAGCAAGAGACTTTAAAAAGAGTGACTTTGCTTCTTTCCACCCAGGTGGAGCTTTAGGAAAACAGCTTTTTGTTAAAGTCTCAAACCTTATGCAAAGTGAAAATATTCCCGTTGTTGGTGAAGATGCAAAAGTAAAAGATGCAATTATGAGTATTTCTGAGGGTCGTTTAGGAACTGTTTTAGTGATAGACAAAGACGATAAACTCGTAGCACTTGTAAGTGATGGAGATATTCGTAGAGCACTCCTTCAAGATAATTTTTCCATTGAAGATAATGTCTTACAATACGCTACACACAGTCCAATGACGTGTACAGATGAAGATATGTTAGCAAGTGATGCACTTGTAATAGTGGAAGAGAAAAAGATACAACTTTTAGTAATTACAGATACAGAAAAAAGAATTAAAGGCGTACTACATATACATACGCTGATAGAAAAAGGTATATCATAACAATGATGAGATTAAACAAATATGTAGCGCACCACTCAAGCTACTCAAGAAGAGAAGCAGATAAAGCGATCCAAGATGGATTTGTAAGAGTAGATGGTGAAATCCAAATTAACCCCGCTACACAAGTCGATGAAAAAGAAGTAATCGTTTATGTAAGTGGAAAACAAGTGGCCCATAGAGATAAATATACAGTGATTGTATATAACAAACCAAAGGGTGAACTTGTAACGAAGAATGACCCAAGAGATAGACGTACTATCTATGATGGTTTAGATGCAAAGTATAAGCATTTTATTCCAGTAGGACGTTTAGATTATGCAACTGAGGGAGTGCTTCTTTTAACAGATGCCTCAAAGGTTGCAACAGCACTAATGAACTCTGGATTAGAGAGAATATATAAGGTGAAAATCAAAGGTTTAGTAACACCTGAGATGGAAGCTGGCATGATGAATGGTTTAGAATTAGCAGATGCAACTGCTGGTGGCCATTCTCACTCTACTGTAACAAGTATGACATTTGCACCATTTATAGGGTATAAAATTCAAAAGAGTGAACATAACTATTCAATTTTAAAAATAGCTATTTCTGAAGGTAAAAATCGTGAGATTAGAAGATTTTTTGCACACTTTGGGGCTGAAGTAGCAGATTTAAAAAGAGTTTCATTTGCAGAGATTGAGTTAAATAATTTACCAACGGGTAAAACAAGATTTTTAACACGAAGTGAATACTCAGCTTTATTTACATTTTTAAAAGCAGATGAAAAAGAGCAAAGAGAAATAGGTAAGACACAAAAAGATCCAAGAAGAAAGTAGAAATTAACGTGGATTTCACTTCAGCTTTACGACCTAAAACTTTTGATGCTTTTGTTGGACAAGATCATCTAAGTTTACCAACTTCACCACTTCGCATTCTTTGTGAGAAGAAAGCCTTAGGGCATAGTTTTTTCTATGGTCCAGCAGGTGTAGGTAAAACATCACTTGCTAGAATTATTGCTTCCTCAATGGACTTACCATTTTATGAATTTAACGCTACTTCACTAAAAATAGAACAACTACGCAAGATATTTGAACAATATAAAAATGCTTTAGAAAAACCTCTCATATTTATAGATGAAGTTCACCGTTTAGCAAAAAACCAACAAGAAGTCTTACTTCCAGTAATGGAAAATAATGCTGTTCTTATCATTGGTGCGTCAACCGAAAATCCTTTCTTCTCACTTACTTCTGCTATTCGTTCTCGGTCTATGCTTTTTGAATTGAAAAATATTAACAATGAAGCACTTGATAGGCTTGTAGATTTAGCCAAAGACAAGAGTGAGATAACTTTAGAAGAAGATGCAAGAGAGTATCTTGTGAGGAGTTCTTCAGGAGATGCAAGGGCAATGCTTAAACTATTAGAGTTTTGCTCTAATATTGATACGCATATCACTGTAGACTTATTGAAATCCTTACGTCCTAATGCTATAAGTGCAGGGAGTAGTGAAGCAGGGGTTCATTATGATTTGATCTCTGCGATGATTAAATCTATTCGGGGTTCTGATGCTGACGCTGGGATGTATTATTTAGCTCGTCTTATCGAGGGTGGAGAAAGTGCTGATTTTATTGCACGAAGACTTGTCATTCTTGCTAGTGAAGACATAGGAAATGCAAATCCTCAAGCATTAACACTTACAACATCTGCAATGACAAGTGTGAGTAAAATAGGTTTTCCAGAGGCAAGAATTATCTTAGCACAAGCAGTAGCTTACCTTTGTGCTTCACCAAAATCCAACTCTTCATATTTGGCCATTAATGAAGCAATAAATGTTGTAAAAAGTGGAGTTATGTTGGAAATTCCAGAGCCTCTAAAAAATAATGCCAATGGATATTTATATCCTCATGACTTCGGTGGGTATGTAAAGCAAAAATATCTTACAAAAAAAATGAAGTTTATAGAATTTAAAAGTATTGGTTATGAGAAAAAAATGAAAGAATGGGTGGAAAACTTAAACAGTTTTAGTTAACTTTAACTATCTTAGTACTACACTAATGAGGTAGATAGTAAATATTTTATCTAAGGACTCAAAATGGAAATTGTAACTTCTTCAAATACTGTAACAATTACAGGTAATATTAAAAGTATAAGTGATCATCAAAATATTAAAAACTCGCTGGATGCATTAAAGGGATCCAATAGCACGATAATTGTTGAATTAAAAGACTCCATATCTATCACTTCTTCTGTTATAGGATATTTTAATAAGTTAGTATTAAAAGATAAGATACGCTTAGAAATGAAAATAGGTAATCCTCAATTAATGGAATTATTAGATGACTTACATCTTAGTAAAACATTTAACGCACTAAAGGTATAGAATGCTCCAATCAATCAAAGCTAAATTAACCCTTATCAATGTACTTGTAGTTATATTTTCAGTTTTGATTATATTTTTTACGATATTGGATGCCTTATCTGAGCGACGCGCGATTATACAAGTATATGAGCTCAATGTACTCTCTCAAAAATTAAGTTTATTGATTCATGAGACACAAAAAGAAAGAGGCGCTAGTGCGGGATTTCTAGGTTCAAAAGGAAAAAAATTCTCAGATATTCTTCCCAAACAAAGAATACTAACAGCAGGGAAGAATACTGACTTGGATGGATATATTAAAAGTTTAGATTTAAGTACATTCTCCAGTGAATTACAAAAAGAAATTTCTAATTTTAGAGATGATATGGGTAGAATTCATAGTATAAGATCTCAAATTGACACCTTAAGTATTAGTGTAAAAGATGAAGTAACGTACTATACGAAAATGAATGCGAAAATACTAAATATTGTATCACTTACTGCAAAACTTGCAAATACTTCGGAGTTGGTAAAGTCACTTGACGCGTACACAAACTTTTTAAAATCAAAAGAAAGGGCGGGAATTGAACGTGCAGTTTTAAGTGCAACTTTTGCAGCAGATAAATTTGGAAATGGAATGTTTGCTAAGTTCATCAACCTTACTGCAAAACAAGATGCATTTATGGATTCATTTTTAAGCATGGCAAGCGAAGAAGCAATTGAACTTTATAAAAATACGATGGATTCGCCGGTAGTTACAGAAGTAAATAGTATGCGCTCCATTGCGATATCTAAAGCGAGCATAGGTGGTTTTGAAGTTGATAGTGTTGTATGGTTTGAAACAATTACAAAAAAGATTAACCTTTTAAAGAAAATTGATGATACTTTAGCAAAGCAAAATACAGAGTTATTGAATGAACTTGTATCGAGTTCAAAAAATAAAGCATTAATTACTGTTGCAGGGTACGCAAGTTTTGCAATATTTCTTTCAGCGATATTGTTCCTGGTAAGTCGTGGTATTAACAATAGTGTTAGTGATTCTTTAGAGAAAATTAAGTTTGTATCGAGTGAACTTGATTTAACACATAATGTAGTCGTAGAAGGAAGAGATGAAATCTCACATATTTCATGGGCACTCAATGATATGATAATTGCCTTTAAAGATAGTGTGACTAGTTCTCAATCTGTTGCAATGACTACATCTAGTGAAAGTCAGAGTTTAAATGAGGTTGTTACTAAGCTCTCCGAGAATGGTAAAGTAGCTGACGAAAGAGTTAAAAATATTAATATACTCGTGACCGAGGTTGGAGAAAGGTTAGATACGGTTGAACATGATTCTATAACCGTATCAGAAGACTTGGAACATACAGGTGTAGTTTTAGGTACATTTGTCAAAAAACTTGAGGCTGTTGTTATTGACATCGAAGATGGAAGTGAACGCCAACATGAGTTAGTACACAAGGTTTCATCACTGACAGAACAGGCAAAAAACATTAAAGAAGTGCTTTCTATTATTGGAGATATTGCTGATCAAACGAATCTTCTTGCACTAAATGCAGCGATTGAAGCAGCTCGCGCTGGTGAACATGGACGTGGATTTGCAGTTGTTGCAGATGAGGTCAGAAAGCTTGCCGAGAGAACTCAAAAGTCTTTAGGTGAAATTGGTGCAAACGTAAACTTAATCTCACAAAATGTTACGGAGATAGCCCAAGAGACAAATCATACATCTGAGAATATGAATAACATTTCAAATTCTGCACAAGAGCTAATTTCTGCCTCAGAAGATACAAAAGCTAATCTTGTTTTAACAACTGAGAAATCGGCGGATGTTATGCATCAGAGTACATATATCGCAACAAAGACAAAAGCACTTATCTCAAATATGGATGAAGTGATTGAGATTTCCCAAAAGAATATTATACATAGACAAGAAGTTGAAAGAGTCGCTAAAACACTTTCAAATGATGCAGCTATCTTAACTAGTGAATTATCTAAATTCAAAATTTAATGAAAAATGAAATACAAGATTTAGAAACCCTTCAATATTTAAAGACCTTAACACTCCTATGTGTTGAGGACAACAAAACTACACAGCTTTTATACAGTTCCATTTTTGAAGACTTAGTCAAAGAAATAATTTGTGCTCATGATGGAGAAGAAGGTTATCGAAAATTTATGGATGAAGATATCGATATCATTATTTCTGATTATTCTATGCCAAAACTAGATGGTCTCGGGATGATAAAGAAAATTAGAATGCAAGATACAAATATCCCTATTATTTTAGTCTCTACTATTGAAAATATTGCCATTATGCTAGAAGCAATAAAGTTAGATATTAATGGTTTTGCTAAAAAACCTATTGAGTATGAAGAGGTAGTTAAACAGCTCCAAAATGCTGCTAAATTACGTATAGCAAATAACGTTTTGAGAAAACAAAAAGCAAAAGAAGTGTATACCTCCTACCAAGAAGATTTAGGCCTATCTAAAGAACTAAACATCTTACGTAATGACTTTTATTATCAGATGCTTGATTCTCAAGCTATTTACCTTTTGGACTTTTTGTACCAGCCTTTAGATGTTATGAGTGGTGATGCTTATTGTGCAAGACGTATTGATGAGCATAGTACATTTTATTTGATGGTTGATGGTATGGGTAAGGGTCTCTCAGCATCACTAACAGCCATGATAATGACATCTTTTGTAAATCATATGATAGACAAAATGATAGTACTAGATAGTTTTGATTTGGCAATATTGGTTCATGAGACAATGGAATATATAAAGCCAGTTCTTTTAGATGAGGAAGCCATTTCCATTGATTATATACATATCAATGATGAGGAAAAAATACTTTATTATGCAAAGTTTGCTATGCCTGTACTACTAATGGAAAATAATGACTCAGAGCTTGTTAGAGTTAAATCAAATAATTCACCACTTTCAAAATGGCAGGATACATTTAACATAGATAGTTATGATATAAGTGAAATAAAAAAGTTTCTTATTTATAGTGATGGGATTGTAGAAAATGAGACTATCCATGATTCTAAACCATATTCAGATTTTATTGAAAATGATTTTTTACATTCCTTTACTCGAGAAGATTTAAAAAATAGTTTTTTTGAAAAAATTACTACTCAAGAAGATGACATTAGTTTAATATATATTCATAAGCTGATCCCAAGTAGTATAGATGTAGCAAATAAATCATTCTCTAGCAGTATGAATGCACTGGAAGTTGCGGGCCTATGGTATGAAAATATTTGGAAAAGTATATCTCAAAATCAATCTCTAAATGATAATGCAGGACTTGTATTTACAGAACTACTTATGAATGCGTATGAGCACGGAAACCTCGGGATAGATGCAGGATTTAAACATCGTCTACTTGAAGATGATATTTATTTTGAAACTTTAAAAGAAAAAGAACAAATATGCAATAAAAAAATAAACGTAAAAATCAATAAAGTGAAACACTATTCTTCTTGGTATATTGTTACTCAAATTACAGATGAAGGAAAAGGTTTTGATACACAAATACTAAGTGAGATATTTAGAAACTCTGCTACTTTCAATGGTAGAGGTGTTTTTGTATCGAGAAAAAATTCTTTAGGGATTTATTATAATTCGAAGGGAAATAGTGTGGTGTTTTTAAATAAGATAGAGCAAAGCTAAAGACCTAAAAAGGTCTAAAAACTTATGCTGCTAATGCTGCTTTTGATGCTTCAACAACTGCACTAAATGCTGCTGCGTCATTCATCGCCATATCAGCAAGAATTTTACGGTCAAGCTCGATGCCAGATTTGTGAACGCCGTTCATGAAAGTTGAATAATTCATTCCATTTAAACGAGCCGCTGCATTGATACGAACGATCCATAATTTACGGAAGTCACGTTTCTTTTGCTTACGATCTCTATGAGCATATACCCATGAACGTTCAATTTGTTCCTTAGCTTTTCTGAAGTGTTTACGACGACCACTATAGAAACCTTTTGCTAATTTTAATATTCTCTTATGTCTTTTTCTACGAACAGTACCTGTCTTAACTCTTGGCATTTCTTTCCTTTTTTCTTTACCCAGTCACTTTGTGTGCTTAAGGTGCCATTTTTCATGGACTTGCCCAATTTATTTATTTAAATTGGAGATGAATGATGTAACTATTTCTAGTTAATCATAGCCTTGATGTTTGCTGCGTCAGCTTTAGCAATTACGGCTGGACCGTTTTGCTCACGACGAGTTTGTGCATCTTGTTTAGTTAGAATATGGCTTCTAAACGCTTTACCACGTTTAATCTGACCGTTCTTCTTCACTTTAAAACGCTTAGTAGCGCCTTTTACCGATTTCATTTTTGGCATCGATGTATCCTTGCGTATTATTCTCACTAAAGCCCATTCGGACTTAGAGAACGGGATTATACCCAAATTATTCTAAATTTTTGTTATACTCTCATTATGAATTCAATTAAACATATAGAAAATGCCCTGAAAGAGCTAGATGATGAAGTACAAAAAATACTTTTAAATTGGGATATACCTCTCAATGAAAAAGATAATTTAATGCTTCCAATTTTACAACAAAAAAGAGTTTTAGATCAAACAAAAGAAGATCTTACATATTTAAAAGAGAATCCTCCAACACCTAATCAACCATGTGGAATTTCAAAATACAGGGAAGAGTAAACCTTAAAGAATTTAATCAAAGAGAGTTGCTTCAAGAGCTTTTAACTTATAGCTTCTTCGGTGAATATCGCAGTAGCCATGTTTTTTTATCATTTCAATATGTAACTTAGTTCCATATCCTTTATGTTTTTCAAAATGATATACTGGATATTTTTTAGACTCTAGAACTATATTTCTATCATGGGTTACTTTTGCAAGGATTGAAGCTGCGCTAACTTCAGCTACTTTAGTGTCAGCCTTTACCATTGTAGCGAGTCCCTCAACCCCAAATGTTGTGTTCCCATCAAAAAGGTATTCTTCAGATTTTAGATTTTTCATTATCTCTCTCAAACCAGATGCTAAACATTTTGAGATACCATCATCATCGATCTGTTTAGGGGAAAATTTTACAATATGGTAGGATGAGTTTATAACTATTTTTTCAAACAGTGTCTCACGTTTTTTCTCAGTAAGCTTTTTAGAATCATTCAATCCTTCTACTAAGGTATGTAAGATACATCCAGCTATCACTAAATCTCCAGCAATAGGTCCTCGACCAGCTTCATCAATTCCACATAACATATATATTTTCCTTTTATATTTGTAAAATTATACATATATTTTTACATTTTACATCTTTCGTTTTAAATTAGAAATTCTGTCGTGCTAACTTAGATTAAATTTTTCAAGTATATTATTACAGTAAGAGAGAATTTATTTCAATTCCGATAATCTTATAGTAATTAAAATAAAAGGTATGAAAACATGAATTTAATTCCAGAGAATGCACAAGAAGTAGAAGTGAATGGAGCTACAGTTCCTTTTTACAAGTATGATAAAGACGGTAAAGTAGTATATCAATTTGATAGTAGTAGTTGCGGACATCCTGAGCCTATGATTAATGCAATGTCAGGCTTACAAATGTTGTCAGGTAATGAATTATTAATAATGATTAATGCTAAAGCACCTATGGGACTATTCCCAAAAATAGAAGCAGATTTTAACTTCAAAGTAGAAGACATGGAAGGTGGTAAATTTAAGATTACTTTTACAAAAAAAACTAAGAATGATGAGGCTACAGACTTTGATGATACAGGATGCGCTGGCGGCGGTGGATGTACTAACTAATGGCTGTCTCACAAGATTTCGCACCACCATTTAAACTTATAGCACCTTATTTTATTATAGGCGTTAGTTTTTTTGTTGTGAGTGTGGTTCTATTATTTGGATTTGATATCACACAACTCGGTAGCGCAGATGCATCTACACTTTCATGGGTACATGTCTTTTTATTAGGCTTTGTCATGATGGTAATATTTGGAGCTATGGCTCAGTTAGTGCCGGTAGTCTTAGAGGTAGGACATTTTGCGGTGGATCTTTACTACATCATATATCCTTTACTCATGATTGGTACACTTCTTATGGGATATGGTTTTCTTGATAATGTAGCTTTACTCCCATATGGAGGGGTAGTTGTACTAATATCCTTACTCATTTTTGTCTTAGAGACTTTCCTAACAATAAAAAAAGTAAAGAAATTAAATCTTGTTATGACAACTGTTGTGGTAGCAAATAGTTTTTTATTTCTTGGTTTAATTTTTGGAATACTCATGGCGCTGGCTTATGCTGGAGTGATTGATGTTGATATAGCAAATCTACTTAAAGCACATATCTACTTAGTACTGATTGGTTATGTAGGCATCACAATAATGGGGATGAGTTTAGTTCTTTTACCTATGTTTTGGCTTTCACATAGTTTTACATGGAAACCGGTAAAGATAGCAGTTGGAGTAATTAGCATAGCAGTTTTATCAGTTATGTTTTCTGCAATACTAAAGAGTGAGGTTTTAGAGTATATAGGTTATATCTTAACTATATCTTCATTAGGATTATACTTTTATCAGGTTTATATCATCTATAAAACAAGAGTACGTTTAGATAAAGATATCTATCTGTATTCACTTTTATTCTCGTATGCAAGCTTATTTATTGGCTTAATTATGGGAGTGATTTATCTTCTGATACCAAGTACAAATCTACTCATGAGTATGGCTTGGGTTATTTTTTTAGGGTATATAACTTTTATCATAAATGGACATCTCTATAAAATAGTTCCTTTTTTGGTTTGGTATGAAAGGTTTTCACCTTTAATAGGGAAAGAAAAAGTTCCGATGCTAGCAGATATGGTACCTCTAAGAAGTGCAAAGGTTCAGTTTATTTTTAGTGCTTTAGGTGTAGTAGTAACAGCTTTTGGAATATTTTTCACTAATAATGATGTTTTTAAAGCGGGTATTAGTTTTTTAACATTAGGAAGTATCTTTATGTTAAAAGATTTAATATATATGATTAATTATAAATAATGGAGATAAAAATGGTTACAAAAGAAGAATTATTTAAAGCGGTATCAACAGTGAATGATCCAGAGGTTGGATTCAATCTAGTTGAGATGGGTTTAATTTATGATGCAATGTGTGATGAAAAAGGTGATGCTACAGTTATCATGACATTAAGTACAAAAGCATGTCCTTTGCATCAAATGATAGTTCAGTGGGTTGAAGAAGCAGTAATGAGAGAGTGCGTAGCTGTTGAAAATATTAGCGTAGAAGTTGTATGGGAACCAGCTTGGAATATATCTATGGCTACTGATGAAGTAAAACAAAAACTGAGCGGTGGAGCCTAATCTCCCAAAGCCCAAATATCAAAAGGAAGCATTTCTACACTTGAAAGTGGATGGGAGATACTTCCTTCTGTATTCATTGTAATAGCTGTAATCTTTTCTATACTATGTGTAAATATAAAAGCTTCTATTTGTTCTATTTTTTTAAACAAAGCTCTTTCATCTGAAAATGGCATACAAAGAATGATTTCATTCAGATGTGGCATATAAAATTCTATCTGTTCATCATAGTAACATGTAACATCAGATTTCAATAATTCCAAGTAAACCATGTTTTCAAATAATCTTCCAAAATGTTTATCTGTTGTCAATGCAGCTTTTAAAGATATATCGCAAAGGTAGATTTTTTTTGTTGCACGAGAATGTTCAAATTTCTCTAAAGTATGTATATAGTTTTTTTCTACAAGTGCATCAAATGATTTATAAAGTTTATCTTTGGAAATTTTTCTAATGCTTTTTAATCTCTCATATATTGTAAAAGCAGAAATTTTTTGTGACATCATTTTTGTACAGAACTTAAGTATGTCAAATTCTACATTATCAAGTGCGTTAAGTAATGTCTCTTGGATATAAAGATGACGCAGATCAGAATGTACCTTGTGCATAGATGGAAATCCACCAAGTTGGAAAAAGTGATTGAGTGCACTTGAGTCATATTTATGTTCATACGCTAAAAACTCTTCATAATCAAGGGGATAAAGACGTATAGTTTGTAGAATATCAACTGGATGGTGAAGTGTAGATGTAATAATGAGTTGGGAAACATTCACAAAAGTAATTACTTGGAGATAGTTATCTAAAACAAGTACATCTATTTTGTTTTGTATACAAAACTTAGACAGACTATTGTTAAGTTCATCGATATCAATTCTAATGTCATTACAATTAATATACAAATAGGTATTTTTTTTTAAGCCAAGGAGATAATGCTTAACCAATTTTGTCTTTCCACTTTGTGATACTCCATTTATCTGATAACTCTCTTCACCTAAAGATATCTTTCTATCATGAAATTTATCTATATATAAATCAGTTTTATAAAATTCTTCAAGTAAAGTTTGCATAAAATTCCTAAAATTTAGTCTATAGTATTTTATCATTTCCTTATTAAAAGGAAATAAATTTAATAGTTTTTCATCTTTTAGACCCTAAATCCTTGAATAAAAGCACTGCTTTGGATACAATTCCGTTCCCTTAAATAGTTGGGCAGGGATCCAACGAGTTCTTTAGAAGGAAAAACATGGAAAAAATTCGTTTAAAATTGAAAGCTTACGATCATCGTGTATTAGATAGATCAGTAGCGTCAATCGTAGAGGCTGTAAAGCGTACAGGTGCACAAATTCGTGGACCGATACCTTTACCAACAAAGATTCGTAAATATACAGTTCTTAAATCAGTTCACGTTAACAAAAAAGCGCGTGAGCAATTTGAAATTCGTATGCACGGTAGAATGATTGACATCGTTTCAGCTACACCTGAAACTGTTGATTCATTAATGAAGCTTGATCTTGCACCAGAAGTGGATGTTGAAGTTCGCTCTATGGATAAGTAGGAGTAGGTCGTGGAATATATTGTTGAAAAAATCGGTATGAGCCGTACTATCACTGTGCCAAGTAAACCTGTTACTCTTTTAAGAGTACTTGATCAAAAAGTATGTGAAGTGGAAGAAGGTACTGCAATTGTTGCTTACAATAGCGGTAAAAAAATGAACAAAGCAATTGAAGGTCAGCAAAAGAAGTATAGCCTTCCTGCTGAATTTAATCGTTTCGCAACACTTGAAGTTGCAAATACTGAGGCTGGTGATTTAGATATCGCTCCATTAGCAGAAGCTAGTGTAGTTAGATCTAGTTTTAACACTAAAGGTCGTGGTTTTGCTGGTGCAATGAAACGTTGGAATTTTAGTGGTGGACCAGCTTCACACGGTCATAGATTTGGTCGTAGAACAGGTTCAATCGGTAATGCTGAGTGGCCAGGTCGTGTAATGAAAGGTAAGAAAATGCCAGGACATTACGGAAATACACAAATAAGTGTTAAAAATGAGATCGTTTCTTACGATGCTGAAAATAAAATCATTGCGGTTTTAGGTTCTGTATCTGGTGCTAACGGTGCTTTAGGTCGTGTAAAGGTAGCTAAGTAATGAGTGCAATCGTTTTAAATGAAAAAATGGAAAAAGCATCTGAGTTAGCATTACCAGAGTCTTTCTCTGGTATTAATCCTCATAACCTTTATCTTTATGTAAAATCTGCTCAAGCTGCACAACGTGCAAATACAGCGATTGCTAAAGGTAGAAGTGATGTACGTGGTGGTGGTAAAAAACCATGGGCTCAAAAAGGTGGCGGTCGTGCTCGTGCGGGTTCAAGACGTTCTCCTATATTCGTAGGTGGTGGTAAAGCTTTTGGTCCTCAAAACAACCGTAACTACGATTTAAAAGTAAATAAAAAGCAAAAGAAATTAGCTTTAAACTTTGCTTTAAATGAGCATGCACAAAATGGTACTCTTTTTGTAGTTGATTCTATTGAAATCGCATCTGGTAAAACTAAAGATGCAATGGCAATGTTCAAATTACTAAACCAAAGAGATACTCTTTTTGTTAAATCATTATTAGATGAGCCAACATTCTTAGCTTTTGAAAATATTCAAGCTACTTACGTTGTTGAATCTAATGAATTAAACGCTTTTTTAGCTGCTAATTATCGTTCACTAGTGATCGAAAAAGCAGTATTTGAAGCTCTAGTAAGTGAGGCTAAGTAGATGGCAGATATTACAGATATTAAATCTATTCTTTATACAGAGAAGACTCTAGGAATGCAAGAAGATGGTATTATCGTTGTACAAACATCTCCTCGTATGACTAAAACAGGTCTTAAAGAGGTTTTTCGTGAGTATTTTGGAATTATTCCAAGTAACATTAACTCATTGAATCAAAGCGGAAAGCGTAAAACATTCCGTGGTGTAAAAGGTAAACAAAATGACTTTAAAAAGTTTTATGTTACTTTACCTGAGGGTGCACAAATAGAAAGTTTGGCGGTATAACATGGCAATTAAAACTTATAGACCGATAACTCCGTCTCGTCGTTTTTATACAAATGTTGATAGTTCTGATATCACTGCAAAAGCAAGTGTTCGTTCATTACTAATTAAACTTCCAACTACTGCTGGACGTAATAACAATGGTCGTATCACATCTCGTCACCGTCAAGCTGGTGCTAAGAAACTTTACCGTATTGTTGATTTCAAAAGAAATAAGTTTAATATTCCTGCAACTGTAGCAGCTATCGAGTATGATCCATACCGTAACTGTAGAATTGCACTTTTAAACTATGCTGATGGCGAAAAACGTTATATCCTTCAACCGAAAGGTTTAAATGTTGGCGATTCAATTATGTCAGCAGATGATGGTCTTGATGTTAAAGCTGGTAATACTATGAAACTTAAAAATATCCCAGTGGGTACTTTAATTCATAATATCGAGATTAAAACTGGTAAAGGCGGACAAATGTGTCGTGCTGCTGGAACTTCTGCTCAGATTATGGGTCGTGATGGTAGATATGTATCATTAAGAATGCCTTCATCTGAAATGCGTTTAGTTTTAGGTGAGTGTTTAGCTACTGTTGGAAGTGTTGGAAACGAAGAGTTTGGTAACATTGTTATCGCTAAAGCTGGTCGTCAACGTCACTTAGGTATTCGTCCACAAACTCGTGGTTCAGCAATGAATCCAATTGATCACCCGCATGGTGGTGGTGAAGGTAAAACGAACTCAGGTCGACATCCAGTTACTCCATGGGGTAAACCAACGAAGGGTGCTAAAACTCGTCGTAAGAAAGCAAGTGATAAGTTAATTATTACTCGTCGTAAACCAAATGCTAAAAGGGTAGGATAATATGGCTCGTTCACTAAAAAAAGGTCCATTTGTTGATGACCATTTAATGAAGAAAATTGTTAAAGCAAAAGCTGAAAACAATAAAAAACCTATCAAAACTTGGTCAAGAAGATCAATGGTTACACCTGATATGGTTGGTTTCACATTAAATGTTCATGATGGACGTAAATTCGTTCCTGTGCATGTATCAGAGAACCACATTGGTTACAAGCTTGGTGAATTTGCACCAACTCGTACATTTAAGGGCCATAAGGGCTCTGTTCAGAAGAAGGGGTAGGCATGGCTAGAGCATTATTAAAATTTATCCGTGTATCTCCAATTAAATCTCGTCTTATTGCAAGAGAAGTTCAAGGGATGAATGCTGAAGCAGCAATCGCAGCTTTAGAATTTACTCCAAATAAGGCAGCTAAAATTATCTCTAAAGTAATTGCATCTGCAGTAGCTAACAGTGGTATGGAAGCAGAAGATTGTATTGTTAAATCTTGTCGTGTTGACAATGGTCCAGTTCTAAAACGTTTCCGTCCACGTGCTCGTGGTATGGCTTCAGGAATTAGAAAACCAACAGCACATATCTTAGTAGAAGTAGAGGGTAAATAATATGGGTCAAAAATGTAATCCTATTGGTTTACGTCTTGGTATCAACCGTAACTGGGAGAGCCGTTGGTTCCCTAACTTTAAAACAGCTCCAGCTGCTTTAGGTGAAGATCACAAGATAAGAACATTTTTAAAGAAAGAACTTTATTATGCTGGTGTTGCAAACATCATTATAGAAAGAACAGTTAAGCGTTTACGTGTAACTATCGTTGCTGCTCGTCCTGGTATCATTATTGGTAAGAAGGGTGCAGACATTGAGAAACTTAAAACTGCTGTTCAAAAGTTAGTTGGTAAGCCAATCTCAATCAACATAAAAGAAGAGAAAAAAGCTCAAACTTCAGCACAACTTGTTGCTGAGAATGTAGCTACTCAACTTGAGCGTCGTGTTGCTTTCCGTCGTGCTATGAAGAAAGTTATGCAAGGTGCACAACGTTCTGGCGCTAAAGGTATCAAAGTAGCAGTTGCTGGTCGTCTTGGTGGAGCAGAAATGGCTCGTACTGAGTGGTACTTAGAGGGAAGAGTTCCTCTTCATACTCTACGTGCTAAAATTGATTACGGTTTCGCTGAAGCACATACACAATACGGAATTATCGGTGTTAAAGTATGGATATTCAAAGGGGAAGTTCTTACTAAAGGCGTACCTGTTGAAGTAGCTGAAGAGAAAAAAGAGCGTCCACGTAAACGTGCACCTCGTCGTGAAAATAACGAAAAGGCTGATTAATCATGTTGATGCCAAAAAGAACTAAATACCGTAAGGTAATGAAGGGACGTAACCGTGGTTACGCTCGTTCAGGTTACAAACTAGCGTTTGGTGACATTGCGTTTAAAGCTGTAGAAGCTGGTCGTATCGATTCTCGTCAAATAGAATCAGCACGTATCTCTGCTACTCGTCATATTAAACGTCAAGGTAAGATGTGGATTCGTGTATTCCCTGCTAAACCTTTAACTGCTAAGCCTCTTGAAACTCGTATGGGTAAAGGTAAGGGAGCTGTTGATAAATGGGTTATGAATATTAAGCCAGGTCGAATTATATTTGAAATTGCTGGTATTCCACATGATATTGCACGTGAAGCGTTAACTCTTGCTATGCATAAGTTACCATTTAAATGTAAAATAATTACTGAGGAGATGAGCAATGAAATATTCTGATTTAGAAGGAAAAACTTCAGCTGACCTTCAAGCTATGCTTAAAGAAAGAAAGACTGAACTTTTTACTTTAAAAATTAAACAAAAGATGATGCAACTTCAAAATACTAGTGAACTTACAGTAGCTAGAAAAGATATCGCAAAAATTAATACTGCACTTACTGCAGTAGCAAACTAAGGAGCCTCTATATGACACATAAACGTGAAGTACAAGGTAAAGTAGTAACTATTTCAGGCGATAAGACAGTATCTATTGTTGTTGAACGTCGTGTAATGCACCCACGTTACCACAAAGTTGTAAAACGTTTCAAAAAGTACTTAGTACATGATGAGCGTAACGAAGTTAAAGTTGGAGACGAGATTGTTGCAATCGAGTGTCGTCCACTTTCAAAGACTAAATCTTTTAGACTTAAAACAGTAGTAACAGGAGCTAAATAATGATCCAAGGTTTTACTCGTTTAGTAGTAGCTGATAATACAGGTGCTAAAGAGATTATGTGTATCAAGGTACTTGGTGGTTCAAAGCGTCGTTATGCTTCAATTGGTGACGTTATCGTTGCTTCTGTTAAGAAAGCGACTCCAACTGCTAAAGTTAAAAAAGGTAAAGTTATTAAAGCTGTTGTCGTTAGAACACATAAAGAGGTTCAACGTGAAAACGGTTCTCTAATTCGTTTTGATGATAATGCAGCTGTAATACTTGATGACAAGAGAGAGCCTATCGGTACTCGTATTTTCGGCCCTGTTGGTCGTGAAGTACGTTACGCTGGATTCATGAAAATTGTTTCTCTTGCGCCGGAGGTTGTTTAATGGCAAAGTTTAATTTCAAAAAAGGCGATACTGTAGAAATTATCGCTGGAGATGACCGTGGAACTAAGGCTACTGTTTTATCAGTTATGCCTAAGAAGAACAAGGTTATTGTTGAGGGTTGTAAGGTAGCTAAAAAAGCGATCAAACCAACAGAAGATAATACTAAAGGCGGACATATCAATAAAGAAATGCCAATAGATGCTTCAAATGTACGTAAAGTGGAGGCATAATAATGGCTCGTTTTAAAGAAAAATATTTAGGTTTAAAATCTGAGTTACAAACTGATTTAGGAATTACAAATCCTATGCAAACACCAAAAGTAGAGAAAATAATTATCTCTGTTGGTGCTGGTTTTGCAATGAAAGACAACAAACTTATTAAAAATATCGAAGACACAATTACTACAATTGCTGGTCAAAAAGCAACTACAGTAATCGCGAAAAAATCAGTTGCTGGTTTTAAAGTTCGTGAGGGTATGCCAGTTGGTATCCGTGTAACACTTCGTGGTGAAAACATGTATAACTTTCTTGATCGTCTCGTATCTATTGCACTTCCTCGTGTAAAAGATTTCCGTGGTGTTCCAAGAAATGGTTTTGATGGTCGTGGTAACTATAACTTCGGTCTTCAAGAGCAACTAATTTTCCCAGAAGTTGGCTATGATTCAATCATGCAAATCCATGGTATGAATATTACTATGGTTACAACGGCTGATTCAGATAAGGCTGGTTTTGCTCTTTTAGAGAAAATGGGTATGCCTTTTACTAAAGGGAGCAACTAATGGCTAAGAAGTCTATGATCGCAAAAGCGGCACGTGAACCTAAGTTTAAAGTTCGTGGTTATACAAGATGTCAAGTATGTGGTCGTCCACATTCTGTTTTAAGAGATTTCGGTATTTGCCGTATCTGTTTTAGAGACATGGCAAGCAAAGGGTTAATCCCAGGTGTTAGAAAGTCTTCTTGGTAACCCAAGAGGAAACTTCTACTCATTAGCAGTTATTTTATGTTTATTCATAAAATAACTACAAATAAGGAAAATATAAATGGCAATTAATGATCTAGTATCAGATGCGTTAACGCGTGTTCGTAATGCGGGTATGAGAAGATTACCAGTTACTACTTTAGTTCACTCTAAGAGTGTTGAAGCTGTAGCAAATATCTTAGTAGAAAAAGGTTACTTAGAGTCTTGTAATGTAATCGAAAATGGTCCTAAAAAAACTATCAAAGTTGTACTAAAGTATAACGATGAAGGTAGAACTGTAATTAATGAAATGAAAAGAGTTTCTAAGCCTGGTAGACGTGTTTACAAAGGTAAAGAAGATATCAAACGTTTCAAAAATGGTTACGGAACTATTATTGTAAGTACATCTCATGGCGTTCTAGCTAATGACAAGGCATATGACCTTGGAATTGGTGGTGAAGTTATGTGTACGATATGGTAGGGGTATAGTATGTCAAGAATTGGTAAAAAACCTGTAGAATTTGCAGCTGATATTAAAGTTAGCTCAAATGGCGATATATTAACTTTTGCTAAAGGCAAAAATAGTGTTGATTTAGATACAAAGGGAAATGTTGACTTCAAAATTGATGGAAATGTTTTAACTTTTGCTGCTAAATCAGAAGAGAAAGCTCACAGAGCATTCTGGGGAACGTATAGAGCATTAGCTGCTAATGTTGTAACTGGTTTAACTACTGGATACTCTAAGCAACTAGAGATCAATGGTGTTGGTTATAGAGCTGCTGTTAAAGGTAAAGTTCTTAATCTTCAACTTGGTCACTCTCACGATATTAACTTTGATTTAGTTGATGGTCTTGAAGCTAAAGTTGAAAAAAATGTTATTACTCTTAGTAGTCATGACAAACAACTTTTAGGTTCTGCAGCTGCAAAAATTAGAAGTTTCCGTCCACCAGAGCCGTACAAAGGTAAAGGTGTTAAATACATGGAAGAGCATATCGTGCGTAAAGCCGGTAAGACAGCTAAGAAGTAAGGGAGGATATTAAAAAATGAATGCAAAAGTATTAAAAAATAAAATTGCGAACCGTATTAAGCGTAAGCAACGTATTCGTGCAAAAATATCTGGTTGTGCTTCACTTCCTCGTGTTTCTGTATTTCGTTCAAACCGTTATTTAAGTGTACAAGCTATTGATGATGCAACAGCAACAACATTATGCGCACTTAATTCAAAGGCTACTGGTCATAAATCTAACAAAGAAGGTGCAGCTGCACTTGGTGAAGCGTTTGCGCACAAACTAAAAGAAGCTAAACTAACTGAAGTTGTTTTTGATCGTAATGGTTACCAATATCACGGTGTTATCGCTGCATTTGGTGATGCACTTCGTGCTAACGAAATTAAGTTTTAAGGAGACATGATGGAAATTAACAGAGATGATTTTGAAGAATCAATTGTAAATATTGGTCGTGTTACTAAAGTTGTTAAGGGTGGTAGAAGATTTCGTTTTACTGCACTTATCGTTGTTGGTGACAAAAATGGTACTATCGGTTATGGTATGGGAAAAGCGAAAGAAGTTCCTGACGCTATCCGTAAAGCTGTAGATAATGCATTTAAGAACATAACAACTGTTAGCATTAAAGGTACTACTATTGCACATGATATTGAGCATAAGTATAACGCTTCACGTGTTTTACTTAAGCCAGCATCAGAAGGTACAGGTGTTATCTCAGGTGGAGCTATGCGTCCAGTTCTTGAGCTTGCAGGTATACAAGATATTCTTACTAAGAGTATTGGTTCAAATAATCCAGGTACGGTGGTTCGCGCAACAGTTGAAGCACTTGGCCGTTTAAAAGGATAGTATATGGGTATTGAAAATTTATCACCTGCTGAAGGTTCTACTACAAATCGTAAACGTACAGGGCGTGGACAAGCTTCTGGAACTGGTAAGACTGCAGGTCGTGGTCAAAAAGGTCAGAAATCTCGTTCAGGTTACAAAAGAAAAAGAAACTTTGAAGGTGGTCAACAACCACTTGCAAAACGTTTACCAAAAATTGGTTTTACTTCTAGATTAGTAAAGCCATATGTAATTAACGTTGGAAAAATTAAAGCTGTAGCTGAATTAGCTGAGATCACGGTAGAGTCAATCCGTGGTGTTCACAAAATGGGTGCTGCTGTTGTTAAGGTTAAATTAGTTGGAGCATCTGCTAAAGATTTAGCTTCAAAAATTAAAGACGAAAACGTTACTACTACAGGTAACTAATTGTGAATAAAAATCTAGTTAATAAGTTACTTATTACAATAGGGTTTTTATTCATCTACCGTTTACTGGCATATGTGCCAGTACCTGGTGTAGATACTGCTGTTATCGCATCATTCTTCGACTCACATCAATCAGATGCACTTGGACTATTTAATATGTTTAGTGGTAATGCTGTTGAGAGACTTTCTATTATTTCACTTGGTATTATGCCTTATATTACTGCTTCAATTATTATGGAACTTTTAGCTGCAACTTTTGCACCTCTTGGTAAAATGAAAAAAGAGCGTGATGGTATGGTTAAATATATGCAAATTATTCGTTATGCGACTATTGTAATTACAATTATTCAAGCTATTGGTGTAAGTGTTGGACTTCAAAGTTTAACAGGACCTAGTGGAAACTCTGCAATTTTAGCTGATCAAAATACATTTATATTACTTGCTGCTGTTTCTATGCTTGCTGGTACAATGTTATTAATGTGGATCGGTGAACAAATTACGCAAAGTGGAATCGGTAATGGTATATCGTTAATCATCTTCGCAGGAATCGTATCGGCTATCCCATCTGCTATAGGTCAAACTATTACTATGGTAAATTCTGGTGCTATGAGTTTCTTAACAGTAATAGCTATTTTAGCTCTTATTTTAGGTACTGTAGCCATTATTATTTATGTTGAACTCGGTGAACGTCGTGTTCCTGTTACATATGCTAAAAAAACTATGATGCAAAATCAAAATAAAAGAGTTATGAACTATATTCCAATAAAGGTTAACTTAGCTGGTGTTATTCCAGTAATCTTTGCTTCGGCAATTTTAATGTTTCCTATGACTGTAATGAGTAGTAGTACAAACCCTACCGTTTTAGCTTTTGCAGATTATTTAAATCCAAATTCATACTTTTTTAACTTCTTAACTTTTATGTTTGTTGTTTTCTTTGCATTCTTTTATGCTTCGATTACATTTAATGCAAAAGATATAGCTGACAACTTAAAAAGGCAGGGTGGATTTATTCCAGGTATTAGAACTGGTAATGCTACGATGGAGTTTTTAAATGAAACTGCAAGTAGATTAACATTTACTGGTGCACTTTACCTTGGTCTTGTGGCTACTTTACCATTTATGATTATCAAAGGGATGGGCGTACCTTTCTTCTTTGGTGGAACTGCTGTTCTTATCGTTGTTCAAGTTGCTCTTGATACAATGAGAAAAATAGAAGCTCAAGTTTATATGGGTAAATATGAAACATTAAGCGCAGTCGGTCTATAAAATGGCGATTGCGCTAAGAAGACCTGACGAAATACAAAAACTAAGAGCTGCTAATAAAATTGTTGGTGGTGCCTTAGAACTACTTCAAGCAAATACAAAAATCGGAGCTTCTTTAAAAGATCTTGATGCAATGGGTGAGGATTATATCCGAAGCTGTGGTGCCAAACCTTCTTTTAAGGGTCTTTACGGCTTTCCTAACTCTGTTTGCTGCTCACTCAACGAAGTAATTATTCACGGTATTCCTACTGATTATAAACTACAAGAAGGTGATGTTATCGGATATGATATCGGAACTGAACTTGAAGGTTATTTTGGTGATGCTGCTGTGAGTGTTGGCGTAGGTAAAGTGAGCGATTTAGATATCGCTTTAATTGCATGCGCGAAAGATACTCTCTATCATGCAATTGGTGAAATCAGAGATGGTATGAGATTTAAAGAGCTTTCTTTAATTATGGAAGACTTTATACATTCTCGTGGTTTTGTTCCATTACATAATTTTTGTGGACATGGGATAGGTACAAAACCTCATGAAGAGCCTGAAATTCCAAACTATCTTAATGGGAAAAATCCTAAGGCTGGTCCTAAAATTAAGAATGGTATGGCTTTTTGTCTTGAACCTATGATATGTCAAAAAGAAAATAGACCAATTATTTTAGATAATAAGTGGGATGTTGTTAGTGCCGATGGTTTACGCGGTTCACACTATGAGCATACGGTTGCAGTTATCAACGGTAAAGCTGAAATATTATCTCTTGCGTAATATTACTAAAGAGAAACTAAAGGACTATTAATGGCAAAAGCTGACGTTATTGAAGTTGATGGTAAGATTATTGAAGCTTTACCAAATGCAACTTTTCGTGTTGAATTAGAAAATGGACATATTATTTTATGTCATATCGCAGGAAAAATGCGTATGCACTATATCAAAATACTTCCAGGTGATAAAGTGAAACTTGAGTTAACTCCATACTCACTAGATAAGGGTAGAATTACTTACCGTTACAAATAAAAAGAGGATTTATCCTCTTTTTACCTCTGCTTAAAAAGCATCCTTATTTCTAAACTCTGCAATTTCTGTTTCAACCATTTCATCTATCATAATTGTAAATAATTCTGAAATCATATTTGGGGAAACCTCCATCTGGATTGCTTTATGTCTTACTTTTTGTTTTATAAATTCGATTCTATCATCGGCTTTGATTTCGTCTACACTATTTTTAAATGAAGCTGCTTTTTTAATATAGTGACTTCTTTGTGAGATAAGTTCTACTAACTTATCATCTAATGTATCTATTTGTATCCTAACATCTTCTAGTGAAGTACATTCTTGCATATCTGTTCCTTTTCTAATTATTATATCTTAAATTAACACTTTTGTAACAAATGATTTGTACAATGATGTTCTCCTTGATTACTATAAGATTTTAAGCCGAATCTCTTATATAAACCTAACTAATATTTTCATAGTTTAGTTGGGTTTTATCATTTTTTTCACTTCTTTTGGAATATGTGCAAAAGCAAGACTAACAACTCCAACTTTTTTACCATCTTCATCAAATTCCATAGCATCTAAATTCATAGAAGTTGGATAGTATCGTATAGCCTTAAAAAATCTTTTCTCTATATTAAAGCTTATTTTCTTATCAGAGAGTTCTACACTCTTTTTTTGCTTTTTCCCCATTATCAATCCTTTATGTATATTCCAGTATCTTTTACTTCTATCTTATTAGAGTCAACGAGTGTTGTAAGGGAACGTTTAAAGTCTTTTTTACTTAGACCAAATGTATCTTTGATTAACTCAGCATCGCTTTTATAATTATAAGGCATTGTTCCACCATTATATTTTAATAGGGTAAGTACTTTTTCATGAGAACCACCACTTTGTTTGCCCCCTGGTTTTTGTAAACTTAAATCAATATTTCCATCTTTTCTAATTGTCTTTACATAAGCAATTCTTTTATCGCCAAGTTCTAAGTTTTCAAAGATTTCATTATGATAAATGAGGCCCTCATATTTTTCACTTACGATACATTTAAATCCAAGTGGAGTTTTTGCAATGATTAATATTTCTGCTTCTTTATTTACCGTTAGACCTTTAACTCGTCTCTCAAAGAACTCGCCCAGTTTCTCAGTTCCAACAAGTCGGTGTGTTCTTTCATCGTAGATTACTTTTATAAATCTTTTTTCACCTACAACAAATGGAGTCTTTTGAAACATGTTTGGTACGAGAAGGTCTTTAGTTAAACCCCAGTTCATAAAAGCACCAAAAGGGGCTACATCTACAACTTCAAATAAGGCGAATTCATCTAGCATCGCAGTTGGTTTAAGCGTAGTTGCAACAAGTCTATCTTCAGAGTCTGTATATAAAAATACATCTACTAATGTGTCTTGTACCATAGCTTCTGTAACATATTGTCCTGGAAGAAGAACATCTAGTTCATCCTCCGCCATAAGATAAATCCCTGGAGCTGTGTCTCTATCAACTCTGAGGGTATTTATGCATCCTAGTTCTAAATGTGCACTTAATGTATTCATTGGTTTTTCCGTCTTAATTTATTTTAGAGTATTATAGCTATTTACTCATGTTAGAATGTTTATTTTTGCTTAAAGAATTAATGATTTTAAATTAGATAAGTAGATATAGTAGTCATTTTGCTAATATTCCAAAAAAATTAAGGATAAATAATGTTTAAAATAATAGTAGAAAGACAATGTGGTTGTTTCAAAAGAAGTGACATGGAAGCTGATACTACAATGGATTCTAAAGACGAAGCACTTTTAAAAAGTATAGAGATGAGAGACACAATGAATAATGATTTTTGTGCAAAACATAAATTTACAGTAAAAGAGGAAGATAATAATTTTATTATTGCAATGAATGCGTAAATAGAAAAAAAATAAGTGCTATAAAATATATCACTTATTTTAAATTTTGATATAATACTCATATGAATAGAAGAAACTTTTTATCGTGTGCAGTGTTAACTCCTCTTTTCGCTCAGGAGCTTATGGCAGATAGTGATGATATTTATTTGAGTAAGGAAGAATGGGAACTTCTAGTAAGTGTAAACTCTCGCCTAAAACGTGTTAAACGACATGTTGGATTTGCTAACTTTAACCTTCTTTCCTTCACTGATACACTTTTTTATGCAAGAAATTATTACCGTATAGGTGCTTTTAGTAAAAAAGAACTTGACCTCATAGATAGGCTATTTGGTGAAGATCAAAATCAATATGGCTTTTACGGTAAAAAAACTTGTAACAATATAAATAATAAAATTTCAAGAAAAGAAGTAGAGAAAATTCCTTATACTGGGCATTATTTATTTAAAGGTAAAGCACAAGAGGATTATGAAAGTCTAAAAAAAGATGTTGGGAATACTCTTATCCTTACTTCGGGTGTTAGAAATGTGGTGAAGCAATTAAGTCTTTATGTCAATAAAATCTATAACTGTAGAGGTAACATCACAAAAGCTTCAAAAAGTATTGCTCCTCCTGCGTATTCTTACCATACCATTAGTGATTTTGATGTTGGCAGAAAAGGATGGGGATATAAAAACTTCACCGCTGATTTTGCTTCTACGTATGAGTTTAATAAAATGATAAAACTTGATTACATTGGTATGCGATATAACATGAACAATAGTGACGGTGTTCGTTTTGAGCCATGGCATGTTGAAGTAATATAAATGAAATTCTCTTATTTTCTTATACTAGCAATTATCGCTAGTGTTTTATCTGCAAATAACCATTATGATTTTGACCTTATAAAAAAAGGTAAAGATGATGGAAACACGCTTTTAGTTGTTGGTGGAATACAAGGCGATGAGCCTGGTGGGTTTATATCAGCATCGCTTCTAGCTACACATTATGAGATTACAAAAGGTTCTGTATGGATCGTTCCTAACCTTAACTTTTATAGTATTATTAAAAGAAGTCGTGGTCCATATGGAGATATGAACCGTAAATTTGCACATCTTTCTACAAAAGATCCTGAATACAAAACAATCCAAAGAATTAAGTCATATATTAAAGATGATAATGTTAAGTTAGTCGTCAATTTACATGATGGAAGTGGTTTTTTTAGACCTACGTATGAAGACAAACTACATTCACCACATAGATGGGGACAATGTTCTATCATTGATCAAACAAAGCTTAATATACCTCTTTATGGGAATCTCAAAGAGATATCAGACGAAGTGGTAAAATATGTAAATAAAAACCTTATGAAAAGTGAACATAAATACCACGTGCATAACACTCGAACAGTTGAGGGCGATAAGGAGATGGAAAAAACATTAACTTATTTTGCCATTAACAATGGTAAAGCTGCTTTTGGGAATGAAGCAAGTAAAAGTTTAGTAACACATGAGAGAGTTTACTATCATCTCTTAGCCTTAGAAAAATATATGGACATTATGGGGATTAAATATAAGCGAAAGTTTGAATTCACTGCTAAGGGTGTATATGCTGCGATAAACAATGATATCTATATCTCAATGTATGACAATAAAATAAAGCTTCCCCTTTCTAAAATACGGGGCTTTCTAAAATACTTTCCTATCAAAAAAGATAAAATACTTGACTTTGAAGCGAGTAACCCACTTCTCGCAATTGTTAAAGAAAAGAATATATATACAATTCATTATGGAAATAGAAGACTTTCAAAACTAAAAGCTGATTATCAAGAATATGATGAAGAAAGTAATACAGTAAAGTTTCTTGTGGATGGTAAACTTCAAGATGTAGAGTTTGGGTCTATAGTTGATGTATCTAAAAATTTCTTGGTGAAGTATGATGAGAATTTTCGTGTGAATATTATTGGTTACACAAACAAGAAAAAGATTGAAACAGATATAAATATTCGTAAAAACCAGATTGCTACAAAGTTTTCTGTTGATAAGAGTGGCGATATATATAGAGTAGAATACTACACTAAGAACAAGTTTGCAGGAATGATACTCGTCAAGTTTAGAAGTTAAATTTTTTTTAGTCTTTTATCATAGAACTACATTTTAGTTCCAAAAATAAGAACTTTCCCATATCTAGCACCCCAAAGTAAAAATAATACTAACCAAGCACTAAAAGATATATCAAACAGGAAAGGCAGATTCCATTCAAAAGCGACATTAAAACTCAATAATGCACGTAGAATTACAACAACTTGTATGAAGAAAAAAAGACCAACTGCAAATGTATCAGCATTCGGAGCTTGTCCAGAATGACCAAGTGTAACTCGAGTTCCAAAACCTATAAGAATGGTTGTTAAAAAGCCTATAGCTATAAGGTGAACACCTAAAAAGTAAAATGATGTACCAAGCATAAGCTCAGCAGTTAAACTCATAGCAGATAAAAGAAGAGCTGTAGGTAACCAAAATAGTCCGAGGTGAAGTACCCAAAGAATTGCGTGAGAAGTTAGTGGGGTAAACTTCCAAGAAATAAACTCACGCAGTAAATATAAACCTAAGATTACATCTATTATTATTTCACCAACGAGAATATCAAATGCACTAAAAATTGTTTTGAGTGTAAGAAATACAAAGGTTCTTATAAGAAGCTTTTCATCTTTAATCTCATAAGAGTGAGAGAAAAATGGAATCATTCTTTGTGCAACTGCAAAAGTTAAAAAGATGAGATAGAGATAAAATGAAATATTAATTGCTACGCTTTGTAGTTCAGAAATAAAGTTTGAACATATAAATAAGAGATGTCCAAAAAGACCAAAATAGTTAGCCACTAAAATCCAAAAAGCATCTTTTTTATCTGCTGCTTGTCCCTCTTTAAATATCACATGTAATTTATAGACAATAAAAAATTGAGAGAGTAAAAGTATTAGCATTCCTACCTGCATAACTAAGTTTATAGATAAAGCTCCATATATGAAAAGAACAGAACCAATAAGGTTAGTAAAAAAGATTCTTGTATAGTAAGGGCTCTCAATGGAAGGTGTTTGGCAAAATCTTGAAAAAGTAGTAAATAAAAATCCAGTAAACACATTGAGAAACACGGTAAATATTAATGTGTATGTGTGAAAATTAAGGGTGTCCATCTGTAGTGAAAGTATACCCTTGTAAGAAAGTGCAAACAAAAGCATCATTATGAGTGCATTAGCAATACCTAAAATAAAAAAAGGTTGATGTGGTTGGGACAAGAAAAAGTTCTGTTCTTCATCTACTAACGTCATAGTAAAAACTCCATATCTAGTTTATTTGCATAAGAAGCAAGCATAGCTCTCTCAAAATCATTATTTGTTGAATACTCATAACCAAAGGTCTTCGCCCACATAGAATGCTCTTCCATACATAAGTAAAAGAAAACGTCTTTGTGCCAAGGTTTAAAACTTTCATAGGCATGTTTAAACATCTCTACTTTTGTCGCATCAGGGTAAGATGTTTTTCCACTTGCGTTAACGTGAGGTATTTGTGTGATTTTTGTTCGAAATTCACGTTCACGAAGTTGTTTTATAACTGGTTTAATAAAGGTAAGCGTTCCAAAACTAATAAGAGCTACTTCACCTACTTTAAATTCATTGATAAGTTTGTCATAAACTTCTTTGTATTCTTCTAAATAGTTTTCATACTCTACAATAGGGTGAAAGTGAAAGCCAACTTTTACACCTTTGTCAGCTAATTTTCTAGCAGCCTTAACTCTTTTGTTAAGCGAAGCAGTTAAATGTTCTTCGTTATCAATAATAGTTTGGGTGTTAAGTGAGTAGGTACATAAAATATTTGTAGGTACATCATTTTCCAAAAAATGTTTGATGTTGTCGGACTTTGTTTTGAATTCTAAGATTACATTTGGATTCTCACGTGCGAAGCGAAAAAGGGAATCAAGTATTCCCTCACGGTTTCCCCACATAAGTGAATCAGAACTCTGTCCTGTTCCTATATGGTAGGTTTTATTTTGATCCAAATTTAAGTTAAGGAGTTTATCTGCAAATCCACTATCAAAAGTAATTGTGTTTTGGTTGTAAAAGCTTTGAATAGAACAATACGAGCAATCAAATCCACAAGATTCCACAGCATCAAGTGTTAGAAGATTACAACATCTTGTTTTTTCAGATGCAACAGGACAAAGTCCAAGTCCAAATCCTTCTTTGGTTTCAGTAGTAAAAGTATATTTTTGTTCTTGAGGGATGTTTTTAAGTTCAAAGTTTTTATAAGAATTTGGTTTATCACGTATATCTTCATAAGCTTTACGAAGCCTAGTAAAAACAACTTTTTTTTGATTATGGTCTGGAAAAATTTCTAGAATATTTTTCTCATGCCACATGCTAAGATCGCGTGCTATATCGATAATTTGTTTTAATTCTTGGTACGAAAACTTCAGTTGGAGAGATTTTTCTTTTATAAATGTTTGTTCATTCTCTGGAAGTTTCGCGTAAAAAGTATTTTCAATAGTGTCATTAAATTTTTCTAAGTATGTATTCATACTGAGATTTTAGCAAAATTATGAACAATCTATTCTACTTTGAATAAACCAAGTTGTTTATTTAGCTCATTTGCACTTTCTTGCACTTTTGTAACTTTTATTTCGATATCTTCTAGTGATGTTTTATTATTAGCAGATAAATCTTCTACATCATTGATATTTTGAATGATCGCTCTGGCATCTATTGCTAAGTTTTCTGCGGTAGTTTCAGAATCTTTGGCAATTTTTGAAGCATCTTGTATATACGCAGAGCTATCTGTAATTTTGTCTTTTACATTGTTTGTGTAGCGTACTAGATCTGCAACAGATTTCGCATTTGAATCCATTTCTACACTTGAATCAATTATAGATTGAACTATAACATTAATCGTTGCATTTATATCACCTAAACTATATTGTGTTTTCTCTGCTAGTTTTCTAACTTCATCCGCTACAACAGCAAACCCTCTTCCATGTTCGCCAGCCCTTGCCGCTTCAATAGCAGCATTTAAAGCAAGGAGGTTCGTTTGATTAGCAATTTCAACTATTACATTAAGTACTGATTTTATGTTTGCAGCATCTTTACTTAAATTAGAGAGGGATAGAGCAATCATATTTTCTTTTTCTGATGCTTTTTCAACTAGCTGAACTAGTTTAATAATATCCTCGTTTGCAAAAGATAAATTATCAACAGCAAGATTTACTTTAGTTGTAGTTTCTATACTCCCTTCAATTGATTCACTTAGGCTATTTTGTACTTTCTGACCTAGTTGTGTTGTTTCGTGTAAAAACTTTCTTTCTTGTGTCATACGCTTGTTTATTTGAGAAAGTGTAGTTGTTACCTCTTCTGCATTTGTAAATGTTTTTTGTCCAGAAACCATGACGTTCAAGACCATGTCTTGAACTTTTTCAATGAAGAGGTTAAATGAGTGTGATGTTTTTCCAATTTCATCATTTGACTTCTCAATAAGTCTTTTTGTTAAATCACCTTTACCAGTCGATATATCTTTTGAAATTTCTGCTAGCTCATAGAGTGGAGAGATAAATAAGACACGAATAATTATGATTAAAATAATAAGGATGATAATACAAGCAGCAAGAAATATACTGATTAAATAGATTAACGCTTTAGTAGATTCTTCAGCTGTTGCGTTAACTTCTTGGATAGGTTTTGCTAAGAGAAACATACCTATGGTATTACCATTGTTATTTTTAATATCTTGAAATGTATAAAAGTACTTGTCATCAACAAGATAGCCTTCTTCTTTTAGTACTTTTAAATCAATATTAGATACTGAATCTACAAAGTTTTGATCAGGTTTTTCATTTCCATGATCTACGTAATAAGAACCAACCATTATTGGGTCTTTTACAATGCTTGCGACCTCAAGCATTTTTTTATCAACAAGGACTAATATATCTCTGGTGTCTTTAGGATTGTTTTTTTTGTAAATGAGAGAATTAAAACGAAGTATGAAATCAACACTACCTACATATTCTTTTTCCTCGTCTTCGATATATATTAGTGGTGCTGTCGCAACCATCATAATACCACCTCTCGTTATTTCTGTTCCAATAAACGCAGTGTTTTTTTCTTGAACAAACTGTATACTTTCTCTCATCCCTACATTCGCACCATAAGCTTGTTTATCCCATGACTTTACATAAGAGGAACTCATTAAGTCGACTATTTGTATGAGAGGGTTGTGAAAAGAATTACTTTTAGATAAAGATTCTCTCAGTTTAAAAATCTCTTCAAAAATCACTTCTCGTTCTTCGTTGTACATACTATCAATTACAACACTATTATTAGCTATAGATGTAACTATCATATTTAGTGATTCTAGTTTTGTATTAAGATCTTTTTGGATTTCATTTTTAAGTGATGATTCTTCTTTTTTATATATGGAGTTCTCTATAGAAGTAATTTGAAAGTACATAATAAAAGATAAGAAAACAAAAACCAATATTAATAAGGGAAGAAGTGCGATTAATAGTTTACTGAGTAATGTTAGATTTTTTGTAGACATAAAAAATATCCTTAATGAAATATAATAGTTAATTATATCTTCAATATGTAAAATATAAATAAAATGTAAGTGGAAAAACTAAACTAAATCATGACAAATTGACATACTTTAGTTGATTTTCTTCTTTTTTATGTAAACTTATTTAGTAAATAAATAGGAAAAAAAATGATTTTAGGAAAGTGCCCATATTGTGATGATGGTAATATTGAAGTGCGAGATAAAGAAGTGAGTGGAAAAAAAGTAAAGCTCTACGCTTGTACAAATGCAAATTGGAAAACAGAAGATGGTGAAATGTTTGAATTAACAGAGAACTCAATTTGTGATTTTAAGATTTGGCAGAATTCGCTTGCGAAATATGGGAAATGGCTTTCATATAAAGAAGTAAGAACTTTACTTGATGAAGATTCTATAGAAGTTGAACTATTAAGTAAAAAATATGGAAAAAAACTTTATTACAATAAGTATATATCTTTAAATCAAGAGTATGGGGTTAGTGTAATTTGGGACTAAATACTTTTTAGATAAAATAGATTATGTTGATACAATATAAAGAAGCGATAGAAAAAAGCAATATAATCTCTAAAACAGATATTAAAGGGATAATTACTTTCGCAAATGATGAGTTTTGTAAAATTTCTGGTTACTCCCAAAATGAACTCATAGGTGAAAATCATAATATTGTAAGACATCCAGATGTTCCCTCTTCAAAGTTTAAGTCTCTTTGGGAGACGATTAATTCAAATCAGATATATAAATCCACAGTTAAAAACTTAGCTAAAGATGGGTCTACTTTTTATCTTAATACTACGATTATCCCCATACTTGATGAAGCTAAGAACATAGTTGAGTTTATGGCTATTAGATACGATGTTACAAAAGAGGTTTTTTACAAACTCTCTCTTGAAAAAAAAGAATTAGAGCTTCAAGAATTAAATAGTAATCTTGAAAAAAGAGTAAAAGAAAAAACAAAAGAACTGCAAGAACTCAATGAAACATTAGAACTTAGAATTAAAGATGAAATACTTAAAAATGAAGAGAAGCAAAAGATGATGTTTTGGCAATCAAGGCTAGCAAGTCTTGGTGAAATGTTAGCTAATATTGCTCACCAATGGAGACAGCCCCTTACAGAATTGAATCTCACTTTATTTACACTTAAGAAATCTGCATTAAATCAGGATGAAGATGAGGTGAAAAAGCTCTATAGTGAAAGTAGGCATATTATTAAGAATATGTCACAGACGATAGATGATTTTACAAACTTTTTTAAACCAGGGAAGATGAAGCATCACTTCAAAGTAGACAATAGTATAAAAGAGGCACTTACTCTCTTAGACAAAATGATAAGAACAGAAATTATAAATGTTAAGACTCACTTAAAAGAGTTTGAAGTACTTGGAATTGAGAATGAGCTGACACAGGTAATTATTAATTTAATAAAAAATTCTAAGGATGCTTTTGTACTTAATAGTATTCTCATACGAGAAATAAGTATTACAATTAAAAAAGATAATAATTTTGTTCTCATTGAGATAGAAGATAATGCAGGTGGGATATCTAAAGAAAATATAGAGAAAATTTTTGAACCATATTTCACCACTAAATATAAAAGTAATGGAACAGGACTTGGACTTTTTATGTCAAAAATGATTTGTGAAAAAGGCTTGAATGGTTACTTAGATGTAAAGAGTAAACAAAACTCCACCACATTTAGTATTAAAGTCCCATTAGAGATTCACAATGAAAAGTAGAGTTTTAAAATACTTAAAAGTTCTTCTTGTAGAGGATGAAGAAAAACTTGCCTCACTTTTACAAAATGCTATTGGAGACAGCTTTCATAGTTTTTCTTTAGCAAAAGATGGAGAAGAGGGCTTAGAGAAATTTTTAAAAATTTCTCCTGATATCATCATTACAGATATCATGATGCCGAATCTAACTGGTCTGGAAATGGCTAGAGAGATAAGAAAAATTGACTCTGATATACCTATTATTGTACTGAGTGCCTTTAGTGAGAGTGATAAGTTTTTAGACGCAATTGATATTGGAGTTGTAAAGTACTTCATAAAACCATTTGATCCTGAAGAGCTTTTAGATTACATACAAAGTGTTGGTGAAAAATTAGATAGTAAGTCTATAGAACTTTGTGATAGTTTTACATTTAATCAGACCACAAATAATTTATACAAAAATACTAGATATGTTTCATTGACAAAAAATGAAAAGATGTTTTTAAAATTACTTTTAGAAAATGCTAAAGATACTATTGTAGGTGAAGATACGATTAAAATTAGTGTATGGCAAAATGAAGAGGTAAGCTCGGAGAGACTGAGAAGCTTTATAAAAAGACTCAGAAGTAAAACTTCAAAAGATTTAATTATAAATATAAAAGGACAAGGTTATAAAATTTCTAGACTATAGATTATTTGGAATTTTACCTCCACACTACTTTTAATACTTTTGAGAGTTTAGATTCATCAAAAAGGTTTCTGCTATTTTGAAGGTCTCCGATATTATTATCAGTATTTAAAAATCTTTGAATATAGTATATTTGAGCGTAACCTCTCTTGGATAAATCATTTATTATTGTATTTAAGTCCTCAATATTAAGAAGGTCGTTGTGCAGTGTGGTTCTCACTTCAAAGGTGATGTTTTTGTGTATAAGTAAATCTAGCGTTTTTGAAAATGCATCATACTTATTTGAATGAGTAATTTGAGTAAACTTATCTTTGGGAGCTTTATAATCGAGTGCTATATAGTTGAGTAAATTTAAATCAAGTAATTCTTTTATGGAGTTGTAATTTGTCCCATTTGTATCTAGTTTTATTGCAAAGCCAAGTTTTTTTACTTCTTTACAAAATGCAATTAGGTTGTGAGTTGTAGCTTCACCACCGGAGAGTACAACACCATCGAGTAATGAAACCCTAGTTTTTAAAAAGTCAAGTACATTATTAAAAGAGTAGACTCCATTTTCAGCGTAAACAATATCAGCGTTGTAGCAGTAATCGCAACGCATATTGCATCCAGAAAACCAAACTATACATGCAAGATGATCAGTATAATCAAGATGAGTGAATCTCGTTATGTCATAAATGACTTTAGTGTTCAATAAATTGTTTTCTTTGTTTATGTTCACCGGTTTTACCTATATTAAAACTCTCAACAGGTCTATGGTAACCCATTACTCTTGTATAGACTATGCATTTTTGTCTTTTAGTTTCTAGTATTTTTAATATCTCATTGTTACTCATGATACTTTTTCCTCCTTATATTGATGTATTAACTCTTCATCACACTTTGGACAAAATTCATGTTCTCCAGAGATATACCCATGTTTGGGACATACAGAGAAAAGCGGTGTGACTGTGATATATGGTAGTCTGAAATTAGAAATTACGTTTTTTACTAACTTCCGGCAAGCCTCCGTGGAACTAACTTTTTCTTGCATATAGAGGTGAAGTACAGTACCCCCAGTATATTTTGTTTGTAAATCATCTTGAAGTGTTAGTGCCTCAAAAGGGTCACTTGTTAAATCAACTGGAATCTGTGAAGAATTTGTGTAGTAGATATTTTCATCCATCCCAGCTTGAATGATTTCATCGCCGTATCTTTTCTTATCTTCTTTGGCAAATCTATATGTTGTTCCCTCAGCAGGTGTAGCTTCAAGATTGTATAGATTTCCACTCTCCTCTTGAAAGGCAATCATTTTATTTCTCATATGATTTAAAATTTCAGTTGCAAACTTTATGCCTGAGTTTGAACTTATGTCATCTGCTCCATCTGTAAAGTTTAAGATCATCTCATTCATTCCATTTACACCAATGGTAGAAAAATGATTTTTAAACCCAGGTAAATATCTTTTTGTATAAGGAAATAATCCTCTATCGTACAAGTCTTGAATTAAGACTCTTTTTTTCTCTAAAGTTGCATAGGCGTGATTCATAAGTTGGTCAATCCTAAGAAATAAAGTCTCAGTGCTTCCTTTATGTAAAAACCCAAGTCTCGCCATATTTAGGGTCACAACACCTATACTCCCAGTCATTTCAGCACTGCCAAAAAGGCCACCACCTCGTTTAAGTAATTCTCTTAAATCAAGTTGTAGCCTACAGCACATACTTCTTACATCTCCAGGTTTATACGCGTCTTCATTTGGAATTAGTTTACCATTAGAATCTTTTTTATATTGGCTTCCTATAAAATTTTGAAAATACGAAGAGCCAATTTTGGCAGTATTTTGAAAAAGTAAATCTGTATTATCTCCATACCAGTCGAAATCTTGGCTAATGTTTACAGTAGGTATGGGAAAAGTAAACGGCTGTCCGGTTTTGTCCCCTTCGGTCATTACTTCATAATAAGCTTTATTTATCATGTTCATCTCTTCTTGAAAATGTTTATAAGTCATACTCTCGAGGGACAGAGCACCTCTCTTAATTGCTTTGGTAGATAGATGAGTATCTTTAATATCTTTGAAAAGATGATTTTGTTTACAAGTTGGTATTTGATCTTTGAGGTCATTTGGTATGTTCCAATCTATTGTAATGTTAGTAAAAGGTGACTGTCCCCATCGAGCTGGCACGTTAAGGTTATATATAAAACTTCTAATATTCTTTTTTACCTCCTTAAAAGTAAGATTGTCTTTAAAGACATATGGAGCTAAGTATGTATCAAAAGATGAAAAAGCTTGAGCCCCAGCCCATTCACTTTGAAGTATTCCTAAAAAGTTTGCCATTTGCCCAAGAGCTTCACGGAAGTGTCTAGGAGAATCACTCTCAACTCTACCTCTCACTCCGTTAAATCCTTCATCAAGAAGGACTCTTAAGCTCCAGCCTGCACAATAACCGGTTAGACAATCTAAGTCATGAATATGGTAATCACCATTTCTGTGGGCATGGCCTTCCTCCTTAGTGTAAACTTTGTCAAGCCAGTAGTTTGCTATTACTTTTCCAGCTGTGTTGTTAACAAGACCTGCATTTGAATAGCCGGTATTTGAATTTGCTTTGATTCTCCAATCACTTCCACTTATATACTCTTCTATAGTTTGAGTAGAGTTTATATAGGTAGTATCTTCTTCTAGTATATTGTCTCTTTGCATCTTATGCATATGACGGTAAAGAATAAAAGAACGCATGACCTCGAAGTATCTTGCTATATAAAGCTCTTGTTCTATAGAATCTTGAATATCTTCTACAGCAACTACTCTTTTAGTTTTTAGAATCTCTAATACATTGAAATATATAGAACTATTGTACGTTATATGTTCACTCTTAAAAGCTTTTTTTATTGCATCTTTAATTTTAAAAGCTTGAAATTCTTTATAAGAGCCATCTCTTTTTAAAATATTCTCAACCATGGAGTAACCTTCAACTGTTTTTCATAGTTTATATAAAGATAGGTTAAGCACTAATAATAAAAGTGGTCACTTTAATGTCACTAATAGGAAAGATATTTATGAGAAAAGTAAATAAAAGGAGGCAATAGGTATCCATTTAATAAATCTTTTACATTAATTTGGATACAATCCACGTCCGCTTTGCTGTTTTAACAAACAAATAGAGTATTTCTATCTATATATACAAATATATGAATAAAAGTATTGGCAAGCTAGATTCTCACCAATAGGTGAAGCTTTAGTGTTTGAACCAGAACCGAATGATTTCGGGTCAGGTGAGCAATGATAGCCAGCCTAAGAGCAGTGAAGACAACGAAATAAGGACTTACAGATGAAAGTAAGAGCTTCAGTAAAGAAGATGTGTGACGACTGTAAAGTTGTTAAGAGAAAAGGCATTGTAAGAGTAATCTGCAAAGTTAAAAAACATAAACAGAGACAAGGATAACCATGGCTCGTATATCTGGTGTTGATTTACCTAAAAAGAAAAGATTAGAGTACGGTTTAACGTACATCTATGGTATCGGTTTACATGCGTCTCGCTTAATATTAGCAGCGACTGGTATAGACCCTAACAAAAGAGTTTTCGAATTAAACGAAGCTGATGTAGCTGCAATTACTGCTGAAATCCGTGCCAACCATATGGTTGAAGGTGATTTACGTAAGAAAGTAGCTATGGATATTAAGGCACTTATGGATTTAGGTTCATACAGAGGTCTTCGTCACCGTCGTGGTCTTCCATGTCGTGGTCAAAAAACAAAGACAAATGCGCGTACTCGTAAGGGTAAACGTAAAACTGTCGGCGCAGCGTAAGGGATAATAGATGGCAAAAAGAAAAGCTGTTAGAAAAAAAGTAGTAAAAAAGAATATTGCACGTGGTATCTGCCACATTGCTGCATCATTTAACAATACACTTGTAACTATTACAGATGAGATGGGTAACATGATTGCTTGGAGTTCTGCTGGTTCTTTAGGATTTAAAGGTTCTAAAAAATCAACTCCATTTGCAGCTCAAGCTGCTCTTGAAGATGCGGTTGCTAAAGCTCAAGTTCATGGTATTAAAGAACTTGGTATTAAAGTTCAAGGTCCTGGTTCAGGTCGTGAAACTGCAGTTAAGGCTGTTGGCGCTATTGAAGGTATTCGTGTTACATTTATGAAAGATGTTACACCATTACCACACAACGGTTGTCGCGCGCCTAAACGTCGTAGAGTTTAAGGAGATTACTGATGGCAAGATATAGAGGTCCAGTAGAGAAGATCGAAAGAAGATTCGGTGTAAGTCTTAACCTTAAAGGTGAGCGTCGTTTAGCGGGTAAGTCTGCTTTAGAGAAAAGACCTTATGGTCCTGGTCAACATGGTCAGCGTCGTAAGAAAGTTTCTGAGTATGGTTTACAACTTAATGAAAAGCAAAAAGCGAAATTCATGTATGGTGTTTCTGAAAAGCAATTCCGTGCATTATTCGTTGAAGCAAAAAGAAGAGAGGGTAATACAGGTACAAACCTTATTACTTTAATTGAAAGTAGACTTGATAACATTGTTTATCGTATGGGTTTTGCTTCAACTCGTCGTTTTGCTCGTCAACTTGTTACTCATGGTCATCTTTTAGTAGATGGTAAAAAACTTGATATCCCTTCTTACCGTGTTAAACCTGGTCAGAAAATAGAAGTTCGTGAAGCAAGTAAGAAAAACAATCAAATTGTTCGTGCTATTGAGTTAACTAACCAAACAGGTATCGCTCCATGGGTTGATATTGATGCTGATAAAGTATTTGGTATCTATACTCGTTTACCAGAACGTGATGAAGTTGTTATTCCTGTTGAAGAACGTTTAATCGTTGAGCTTTACTCTAAATAATAGCTACTAAAAGGACTTAGATGAAAAAGATTAAAACTACTCCACTTGCTCCACAAGAGTTTGAGGTAGAACAAATTAGTGAGAATGAAGCTAATATTATGGCATACCCGTTTGAAATGGGTTATGGTATCTCTTTAGCTCATCCTCTTCGTCGTTTTTTACTAAGTAGCTCGGTTGGATATGCTCCAATCGCTATTAAAATAGAGGGTGCCAAGCATGAGTTTGACTCTGTACGTGGTATGCTTGAGGATATTTCAGACTTCATTTTAAATCTTAAAGAGATTCGTTTTAAGCTTAATAATGATGTAACTGAAGCAGAGATAAACTACAGCTTTACCGGTCCTTGTACTATCAAAGGTAGTGATTTAAATAATGATGAAGTTGAGGTAGTAACACCTGATGCTCCATTAACTATATTAAATGAAGACTCTGTACTTAATTTTGTAATTAAAATAGCGCAAGGTATTGGGTATGTTCCTAGTGAAGATACTCATGATGAACTTGAAGAAGGATTTATTGCACTTGATGCATATTTTACTCCTGTTCGTGCAGCTACATACAAAATTGAGAAAGTTCTTGTAGAAGATAATCCTAACTTTGAGAGAGTTATTCTAAATATTAAAACTGATGGTCAAATTTCACCAGTTGATGCGTTTAGAAACTCTCTAGAAGTTATGTATGCTCAGTTAGCAGTATTTAATTCAGAGATTAGTATCAAAGCTCCAGTAACAATTGAGAGAGTTGAAGAATCTCCTGATTTAAAGAAACTAACTACAAATATAGATAGCTTAGGTTTAAGTGCAAGAAGTTTTAACTGCCTTGATCGCTCAAACATTAAACTAATAGGTGAAATAACATTAATGAGTACTAACGACTTGAAAAATGTTAAAAACCTTGGTAAAAAATCATATGATGAAATCGTTGAAAAAGTGCAAGAGTATGGTTTTGCAGTTGGCGCGGATTTAGCAGATGATTTAGTAACAGCATTAAAAAAGAAAATAGAAGCCGTGCAGGCTTAATAAGAGGATATTAGATGAGACATCGTCATGGATACCGTAAACTAGGTCGTACAAGTGCACACCGTGCTGCTTTACTTAAGAACCTTAGTATTTCGTTAATTGAACATGGTAAAATAGAAACTACTGTAATTAAAGCAAAAGAATTACGTTCATATGTAGAAAAACTTATTACAGTTGCTACTAAGAATGATTCTAACGCTCACAGAACAGTATTCGCTGCGCTTCAAAGTAAAGAAGCAACAAAAACTTTAGTAAATGAGATAGCTCCTAAGTATGTTGACCGTAATGGTGGATATACTAGAATTACTCGTACTAGAATCCGTCGTGGTGATGCTACGACTATGGCATTTATCGAATTAGTATAATTACTACTTGATATGCTTATTGGGCTTTGCCCAATACCCCCTTTAAACCTTCCGCATTCTAAAATACTTTAAGAGAGAATATAAAATGAGTAATTTCGCATTTGGAACATATAGAATTAGTGATCATAATCCTCAACACATAGCAGCATTAAAAGAAGCAATCAACGCGGGTGTCACTATGATAGACACATCGTCTAATTACATGGATGGTGGAGCAGAACGTGCTATTGCTTTAGCTTTTAGAGAATTTGATGAAGATATTTTAGAAGGCATAGAAATCGTATCTAAATTTGGATATATACAAAATGAAAATATGCAAAGACATCAAGAGACACCTTTTGATGAAGTTGTTGAATATTCACCAGAATGTTTTCATTGTATCTCTCAAACTTTTATAGAAGATCAACTTACCCAAACACTTAAGAGACTTGAGAGAACTTCTCTTGATTGTTACCTTGTACATAACCCAGAATATTATCTTTTGGATGCTATTAACAGGGGTGTTACAAAAGATGATAGGCTTGATGAAATGTATAAAAGATTATTTGATGCATTTATGACACTCGAAGTTGAAATAAAAAATGGACGTATAAAATCTTATGGAGTAAGTTCAAATAGTTTTTCAAAGCTTAGAAGTGATGAAGAGTTTCTTCCCTTTGAAGACCTCATTACCTTAGCTGAAGATGCCGCGGATGAGATAGGTAATGACAAACATGGATTTACTACAATTCAGCTTCCGATTAACATATTAGAAACTAATGGACTAAAATGTGCTACATGGTCTCATGAGAACGGCTTAAGAGTTTTAGTCAACAGACCATTAAATGCGCAATACGAAGGTCTAATGTACCGTCTTGCAGATTATGATGAAAGTACAGAGTATTATAATCATTTCAATGAACTTATGGAAGTGTGTGATAATGATATGTTGCGACCTTTATTTAACCTTCTTGAAGAATTAGATGATAATAAACACAAGTTTGGCTGGATTGGTGATTATGATGCTTTTCTTTATTCGAATATAATACCTCATATTAAAACATCACTTGAAGTTGTAGATGAGGAAAATCGTGAAACTATGTATAACTTTATAGATATGTTTTTAACTGAGTACAGAAAAATGGTAGCCTATGAATGTTCTCGAGCTACTCGAACAAAACTAAAAGAGCCTTTATCTGAGTGTACTGGCAGGATGCAAGAATGTGCCATAAACTTTTTATTACAAAGAGAAAGTATTGATTTTATTTTAGTTGGGATGAGAAAGCCTTCTTATGTGAATGAAACAATGTCACTGTTAGACTAAAAGTAGAAACTTAGTTTAATTCTTTATGACTTGTTAAGCGATATTGTCATATTTTATACTTACAAAAATAAATAACTATATAAAGGATAGTATATGATTCCCTTTAGTGATGAAGAGTTAATGGATCCAGTAAAAGTTGTTATAGATAAGGTTCGTCCCTCTCTAGCTCTTGATGGTGGAGATATTGATTTTATAACGGTAAAAAATTCAAGTGTATATGTACAACTCAAAGGCGCATGTATTGGCTGTGGAAGTAGTGGAAATACACTAAAGTATGGAGTTGAGAGACAACTCAGAATGGATATCCATCCAGAACTATGTGTAGTAAATGTACCAATTGGTATGGAAAACGATATAGACAAACTATAAGAAAAGAGTAAAATATGGCTACTATCAGTAAGTTCAAGACTTTAACACAAGCAAAAGATAGCTTTTCTCAAGCAGATTATAAAAATGCTTTAGAAAAGTTTGCCTTTGTTTTAGAAAACTATCCTAATTCTAAAGAGGCTTATAATGGTGTGATACTCTCTGAAATGGCTATGAGTGGGGAAGGTGGAGCTGAAGCTTTATTTGACTACTATGAGATTCTTAAAGAAGAAGATCAAGAAGCTGCAGATACTATTATGGGTGATATTTTACAAAATATGGATGGAACCTTAGAAAAACTTGGTCAAATATTTGCAGAGCCTATTCGTGATAGAATTGAACTTGAAGATGGAATTCTATATCAAGATTTTAAAAATATTATAAAAGATGGAGAAGGCTTTAAAGAAACCTTTGAAAATATTATGTTTTCAACGAAGGTTATTATCACAGAAAAAGCTGACTTTATTGATTTTTTAGATAATTTGATTGAACATGATTATACTGATATGGCTTTGACATACTTAGAAAATGCTTTAGGTGTGTATCCTTCGGACACATCTTTGAGAAAACTACTAAAAAAACTTGCAAAGGCCAAGTAACATTGAAAATTGAATTACCAAATTTAGAATATAAATATGTAAGTGAAAACTCACAAGAATGTGATCCTCAAACAGCCTTTGTTTTGACAACTCAAAATGAAAAGTATCTTCAAAATGCAAAAGATAATAATGCTCATTCAATCATTAAAGTTGAAGATATAGCAGAACACTTTGGCGTAGATAAAATTAAGATTATTGGTATTACTGGAACAAATGGTAAAACTACTACAGCAAGTGCCCTTTACTCATTTTTACTTGATCTAGGCTACAAGGTTGCTATGCAAGGCACTCGTGGTTTATTTATGAATGACGAGATAGCGGAAGGTAAAACGCTAACTACTCCTTCTGTACTTAATACATACAAACATATTTATCAAGCCGTAATGCAAGGCTGTGAATACTTCATTATGGAAGTGAGTTCTCATGCCATTGTGCAAAAGAGAATTGAAGGTTTGAATTTTCAGTTAAAAATTCTTACAAATATTACGCAAGATCATTTAGATTATCATAAAACACTCGGTGAGTATATTTCGGTAAAGAATAGCTTTTTTCAAGATGAAGGAATGAAGTTAATTAATCGTGATGAGGAAAAAGCTGCTTTCAATATAAAGAATGCATATAGTTACTCGATTGAAAATCCTTCTACGTATAGACTTATGGCATATTCACTTAATGATGCTTCGAGCGGTATAATTCAGCATTTTAAAGAGATAGTTCCTTTTACTGCCTCCCTTCATGGATTTTTTAATCTTTACAATCTTATGGCCGCAATTGCAGCGGCAAATCTTTTAACAGGTAAAAAACTCGAAGAGATAGCGGAAGTTGTAGATAATTTTGCAGGTGTAAGTGGAAGAATGGAGCAAGTTTGTGAAGCACCTAATGTTATTGTTGATTTTGCGCATACTCCAGATGGCATGCAACAAGTTTTGAATGCACTCAAAGAAAAAGAACTTTTAGTTGTTTTTGGTGCTGGTGGAAATAGAGACAAGTCTAAACGTCCATTGATGGGTAGAGTTGCTGCTTCACTTGCTAAAAAGACCTACATAACTAGTGATAACCCACGTCATGAAGATCCTTCACTTATTATTGCAGATATTCTTGAAGGCATTGATGATAGAACAAATGTTACAGTGGAACTTAATAGAAGAAAAGCAATTGAGATGGCTCTTGATGATCAAGAAGGTGAAGAAGTAGTTGTAATCCTTGGTAAAGGCGATGAAGTACATCAAATTATTTATGATGAAAAATTCCCATTTGATGATAGAGAAGTAGTAAGAGAACTCTTAAATATCTAAGTTAAGTTACAAAAATTCTTTTTAAAATCTTTTTTTTGATATAATTCCATTAAAAAATTTAAGGAAATTTAAATGGGAATCCCTCAACCGGCATTTTATATCTTCAAATGCGAGCAATCAGCTCCACCAGGTATGCCAAAACCATCATGTGTTACACCAGATTCAGAAGGCCTATTTCAATATGCTGCAAAGAAACTAATGATGGAAGGTGTTATGATGACAGCTCCAATTATTCGTACTTCATGTATGAATAGATGTGCGCAAGGTCCAATTATGTTAATCGAACCTGGTCATACTATGTATGTAGGTCTTACAGAAGAAAGAATTGATAGAATCATCACAGAACATATTATTGGTGGGAAAGTTGTAGAAGAGTATGTAATTGCTGAAGAATTCTGGGATGCTCCAATGAGTCCAGCTGATGCACGTAAAATGATGGGTAAATAATAAATAGGTAGGAAGAGTTATGTTAATTGATATGCTTTATAGCAAAATTCATCGTGCTACGGTAACGGATGCCAACCTTAATTATGTTGGTTCTATTACTATAGATGAGGAGCTTCTAGAAGCTGCTAAGATGAGAGTTGGGCAAAAAGTTGAAATATTAAATATTAATAATGGTGAACGTTTTAGTACATACATTATTTTAGGCGAACGTGGTAAACGTGACATTTGTTTAAATGGTGCTGCCGCGCGTAAAGTACATAAAGGTGATAAAGTAATTATAGTTGCTTACGCAACGTATGATGAAAAAGATCTCGAAACGTATCAACCAAAAGTTGTTATCTTAGATGACAATAATGACATAGAAACTATAGCGGATAGTATATAGTATATGTTTGGGAATATGGGCGATATGAGTAAAATGCTTGAAGGTATGCAAGAAAATGCTGCCAAACTTCAAGGAGAACTTGAATCAAAAACCTTCAATGTGAAAACTGGAGGTGGGCTGATTGAGCTTAGTGTGAACGGGAAGGGTGAAGTGATTGATTTAAATATTGATGACTCTCTTTTATCAGATAAATCATCCTTAGAAATTTTACTTATTGGTGCTATTAGTGATGCTAATAAGATGGTACAACAAAACCAACAGCAGAGTGCTATGGGTATGCTCGGTGGTATGAACCCATTTGGGGCAAAATAAATGCTAAGAGTTGTTTTAACTCTTAGTTTTCTCTTTTTAAATCTCTATGCCTGTGAAGGTGGTTTTGACTCATGTATAAACAAAGTTAAAGACTCAAACTCTCTGCAAAACCAAACAATACAACTTCCCATTACAAAATATACAAGACTTGTGTTCTCTACAATAAAACCAAAGGGAAAAATTCTTAAACACGATCCATTCTTAGCACTTTATATTGTTAAAGACTCAAAAAGATTTAAACATCCATTTAGAATAAACATGAGAGAGCCATCTGGGGTTGCCGCAATAAATAAGTCATCTTCCATTGAGGGAAGAATCTTTAAAAGACAAATTGGTTTGAATCAATTTGCATATTTTAAGTATGAGGTAAAAGCACCCGCTATTTTAACGAACAGTTGTTGTTCTTTAGAAGGTATTCTAACACCTCGTGGAGTGATTGAAAAAGTATACATTAATAGGTTTATAAATAAAAAAGATATTAGATACTCTGATATCGGTATACGTGTTAAAGATACTAACAAAGGTATCAAAGTAACTTCCTACGATCCTTTTATGAAAAAAAATCCATTTAAAATAGGTGACTACGTTTTGTCTATGGATGGAAAAAAAGTAAAGTATAGCTCTACACTTATGAGACGTATTTTATTTGCAAAAGTTGGATCTACACATAATGTAAAAATAAAACGAAATGGAAAAACTTTAAATATAAAAGTAAGAACCCAACAAAGACTAAGCGGTGGCTATAAAGTTGAAACGTACTTAGAAAAGTATGGACTTACTTTTGATAAAAACTTATATATTATTGCTATAGACACAAAGAAAAAAGACTATGGTTTAAAAGTTGGAGATCAACTTCTTAAGGTCAATGATAAACATGTTAAAAATCAAAAAGATGTTATGAAATATATATCAGACTTTAAATTTCACCCGACACTTCTTTTTGAGAGAAATGCAAACTTTCAGTTTTTTATAAATATGAATTAGGCAGCGTTTAGCGCTAATCCTGCCATCTTCTGTATAAACACTTCAGTCTCTTTTGTAGAGCTTAGTGATTTTTCTAATTCATTTAAAAAATACTTTTTTGTTCTCTCATCAGCGATGTTGAAAGTGTAAAGTACCCACTCCGTGCTTAAAGGGATGTTTTCAGTATCTTTAGAAACAAAAAATGGGCGGTAGATGTTGATATCTGTCGCTGAGAGAAGAGAAAGTGTATCTAGGTAAAACTTGCTTACATTGTAAGATATAATCTCTTCTAGCTCTTTTAATGGGATTGTAGTGGCCTTTTCACCTTCATCGGACTTACCTGTTATCAAAGCATTCCCTATAACTAATTGTTCACCAATGAAAAAAGCTGTTTTTAACTCAGAGAGTGCATTAGCATCTGTGTGAATTGTATGTTTAGTAAGGGTCTCGATCTCATCAATCAAAATAGAGTTAAAAAAACTATAGACTGTGTCGGGTTTTATTTCAATGTCTAATTCTTGAATGTCTTTATTGCTAATGTTTATAGAAATGGCTTTCATTAGAAATTCTCCAATAAAATTACATTTACAAAGGTTCCTTCTTCAAGGTTCTTGTCCTCTTCACCACTTATCATTAATGCGCTACGTTCAAGCATATTTGTTAAAATTGCTGAACTTCCTACTTTTTTCCCATCAAAGTTTACAAAGTACTGACCATCTTCTATTGTTACGTTACAAGCGGTGAATTCAGTGAAGCGACTTCTTTTGTGAAAGTCTTCAGAGAGTTTTGCTTCTACAGTTTTAAAAGAATTTTCTTTGCCTAGCATCTTTGCAATGAGAGGAAGTACATAAAGCATAGATACAACAGTTGATGAGTACGCAAAACCAGGAAGTGCTAGAACAAACTTATCTTCACGTTGTGCTACCATGATATGACGACCTGGTTTAATCGCTACACCTTTAAAAATCACTTCTGCACCGAGGCGCGGAACGATGTCTTTAACAAAGTCATAATCTCCAACACTCACGCCACCCGTACTTACTAAAATATCAGCAGAACATAAAGCATTTTCAAAAGTTTTCATGATGGAGTCTTTGTCGTCCCCAACAGTTCCAAGTTGAATCACTTGGGCACCTGCTTGCTCAAAGAGTGCCGCTAAAGTGTAGTTGTTAGAACTACGTATTTGTGATGGATTATCACTCTCAACTCCAAGGTCAAGGATTTCACTTCCAGTTGATATAACAGCAACACGAGGACGTACAGCTACGTTTGCCATAACAATGTTCAAACCAGCCATAACGCCAATCTCAGCAAAGCCAATTTTCGTCCCTTTTTTGATTAAAACATCGCCAGATTTATATCCTTCACCAATAGGACGAACTGCATTAGCTAAGGGAACTTTTTCTTCGATAGTAATTTTTCCATCAATAGCATCTACATTTTCAATTTGGATGAGAGTATCTGCACCTTGAGGCATTTTAGAACCAGTAAAAGTTTTAATACATGTGCCCTCAGTAACAACTCTTGTTTCATCATGACCAGCAGGATTATCTCCTAGTACCCTAATGCTATCAGAATCTAAGTCAGAATGAATAACAGCATACCCATCCATAGAAGCCGTTGGAAATCTAGGGTCATTGTATTTTGCAATAACATCTTTACTTAAGGTTCTTCCCAGAGCTAAGCTTAAAGGTACGTTCTCATTTTTTGAAGCATTAACTTCAAGTAGTTCGAGCATATTTAGACTTGTTTCGTAAGATATTAAATTCATGTATTAAATTCCTTGATTTTATTCCATAAAATGAAGGAAACCTTCATCGATAGTCCCATTAAGGAACAAAGTCCCTTAATTCCGCTAAGACCGCTGTGGTCACTTCTGTGTTAAAGCACGATACTGTAAATCACTAAAAGATTTTCAGTGAAAGCTATTGGCTTAAGCCAATAGTCCACTTCCTTTGATTGCAGTAGAGCGATCAAGAGCGTAAATTCTTTTTCCATTTTTGAGATCGTATTTCCAAATTGGTGCTGAGGCTTTAAAGTCTTCAACAAATTCGTCTATAAACTCTAGTGCAACACGTCTTTTTGGTGAAAAGACGCAAGCAATATATGAAGACTGGTGAAGTAAGACATCTCCGCGAGAATGTGCCATTTTTATAATTGCATTTTTAGCTTTTGCTTTTTCTTGCCAAGCTTTAAACCATTTTTCTAAAATGGGTTCATAAATGTCAAAACTTAGACCATCAATGTTATCTTCATCACGAATGGTACCTATAAAGGGGATAAAGGCACCGTAGTTACTCGTAGACTCTTCTTTGTACCAGGTTTCTAGAATGTGTGGTACATTTAAACCACCATCATAAATTCTTAGCACGTTCTATCCACCACAAACAGGAGGAAGCATTGAAACTTTGTCTCCATCTTTGAGTGGGTAATCAAGTGAAGAAACAAGTGTGTCATTTACAGCTACAGCTGAGTTGTTAAGCCACTCTAACATCTCAGGAGTTTCTTGTAAAATAGTAGCTAATTCACTGAGGTTTGTTATCTCTAACTCGAGGGCATCTTTTTGTATAGGTCCTAAGAATTCGACTCTAATCATAATCTAGACTCCTTATATAATTAAAGTGATTATATCAAAGATAAGTTAAGTAGTGTATAATTCCACTTATTAAACTTTAAGGGCATGCATGGTTTTTGGCAAAATTGAATATCTTAACCTTTTACCATTTCATGTCTTTATGAAAAGATTTACTTCTAGCTCACAGCAAAAGATGAGTATGCAGTATTATCGTGGTGTACCAGCGCAGGTAAATAAAAAATTTACTTCAAGACGAGTAGATGCAGCATTTATCTCAAGTGTTAGTGCGAAAAAGTACCGACATGTTGGACTAGGGATTATTGCAAAAGCAGAAGTTCAGAGTGTTATTGTTGTTCCAAGTGCAAATAATGAAGCTGACTGTGAATCAGCAAGCTCTAATGTTTTGGCCAACATCTTACATATTAAAGGTAAGGTTCTCATTGGAGACAAGGCTTTAAAATATGCACTCTCTTCTTGCGAGTATATAGATTTAGCTGAAGAATGGCATCGTAAATATAATTTACCATTTGTTTTTGCATTGTTATGTTTTCATAAAGATGTAAAATTATATAGATCTATTGAAAAACAATTTTTAAAGCAAAAAATAAAAATTCCACAGTATATATTGGAAAAAGCATCACAAAGAACAAAGATAGATAAAAAAGAGATAAACAATTATTTAAACTATATTTCATATCGACTTGATTCAAAAGCAAAATTAGGTTTAAAAAAGTTTTACTCACTTACTTAGTATAAAAAGGATTACATATTGAAAGAAAACGAAATAGAAATTGTAGAAATCATTGAAGAAGATAAAGAAGGGCATGGAGATATGCTTCCTCAAAAAAATATTACAGTAAGTCAGCTACTGCAAAAGAATAACGAACTTCTTGAGTATCACAACAATATTTTACTAGAAAATAAAAAAACTACAAATATAAATAGCATGGCAAATATATTTTTCAAACTTGTATTAGTTGCAGCTGCGGCAATATTTAGTTTCTTTTTATATAAAATATATGAAGAAATAGTAATAAGTAATCAAAAAGAGATGCAAATTGTTAATAATCTACCTGCACAAGAAGCACCGATTGTTAATGTGAGTGTTCCTGAAACAAACGTGGCGATAACAAATCATGCTGTATTGGATAAGGTTTCTTTTTTCAAGGGTGGTTACTATGGTTTTGTATATAAAAATACATCTCAAAATATAATTTATTGTAGAACAAAAGAGAGTGAGGCTGTTCATGATGCAATTTTATCTCCGAACTCAATTGTTGAATTAGTTTCTCCAATCGAGTCCTGTAGAGATGCAGTACTTGTTGAGATTAGAGATCCAAGTAAGCCGATAGATCATAAAATGCCACATCAGGATCTCTTTAAAATCTAGCTTAGATTATTGAGACTTGCAGGACTAAATAAGCTCTGCAAGTTCTTTTCTATAGTTTTCTAAATCAAAATCTTTGAGTTGTGAAGAACCACTATCGATTGCGGCTTTTGCAACAGCAGAAGATATTTCAACTATAAGTCTTTTATCGAATGGTTTTGGAATGATGTAATCCTTACCAAATTTTAATTCTTTTTTATAAATTTTGTTGAGGTACTCAGGTACTTCTTTTGTAGTTAGCTCAGCTAAAGCATGCGCTGCTGCCAGTTTCATCTCTATATTGATTTTCCTAGCTCTTACATCCATTGCCCCTCTAAAGATAAATGGAAATCCAAGAACATTGTTTACTTGATTGTCAAAATCACTTCTTCCTGTTGCAACAATAGCGTCAGGTCTTACTTTAAGTACATCATTTGGAAAAACTTCTGGAGTAGGGTTAGCAAGAGAAAAAACGATAGGATTCTCAGACATTCTCTGTATATCTTCTATACAAAAGCTACCTGGCTTTGAAAGCCCGAGAACAACATCAGCATCTTCAAATACTTCCGAATGTGTTTTATAATCTTGATTTGCAAACTCACGTTTAAACTCATTCAAGTCACTTCTCCCTGCGTGAATAACACCCTTGGAATCAATCATATGTATACTTTTAACACCTAAGTGGCGGTATAGTCTTGCACAAGAAATTGCAGCTCCCCCAGCTCCAACTACTACAACGTTTAAATTTTCAATAGATTTTCCAGCTATTTTACATGCATTAATCATTGCTGCACTTGAGATAACAGCAGTACCATGCTGATCATCATGCATAACAGGGATATCTAACTCTTCAATTAAACGACGTTCAATTTCAAAACATTCGGGTGCTTTTATATCTTCAAGGTTAATTCCACCAAATGTCGGTGAAATAGCTCGTACTGTATTACAAAAACTATCAGTATCTTCTGTATCAATTTCTATATCAA
>NZ_JBLHOE010000004.1:0-76933 GCF_047622445.1 Sulfurimonas sp. | reverse complement strand
TAATTTCTGTTGCTGGTAAGGGTGGTTCTGCTACAGTTGGTCAAGGTAAACGTGGTTCAAACGTTCCTAAGATTGATGTATATAATGAACTTTCATTCCCACCAGAATGGCCTATGTCAAGTTATGAAATGTCATTCTTACTTCCACACCTTTTAACAGATACAGAATGGCAAGATAAATGGATAGCAAAAGGTCTTAATGTACCTAAAAAGCTTTCTGTTTGGATTCCACGTATGTATAATCCAGTTTGGATTAACCCAGATGGTTTCAGATGGATTGAAACTATCAAAGATGAAACTAAGATGGAACTTACATTTAACTTATCTCCAACTTGGTCTGAGACGAACTGGTATGTTGATTATATTTTACCTGTTGGTTTAGCCGGAGAGCGTCATGATCAACATTCTGAAGCTACAATGCCTGCAAGATGGACTTCTTTCCGTCAACCAGTAATGCGTGTTGCTTTAGAAAAAATGGGATGGAAGCCTAAAAATCCAGCTCGTGCTACTCTTGAAGCGCATATCAAAGCTGGTCTTGGTGAAGTTTGGGAAGAAAATGAATTTTGGTTTGATATGTGTGTTAACTACATTGATCCAAAAGGTGATTTATTCCTTGACGAAGCTAAAACAAAAACTGTTCATTCTATGTGGGAATCTAAAAAGACTCCAGGTACTCCAGTAACAATTGCTGAGTGGTATGACGCGGCATTTGGTGATAACTTACCGAACTTGAAAAAAACTGCTACATCTGATGAAAGATATAAAAATGAAGAATTCCCAGTTTACGCATATATGAGAGATCATGGTGCTTGGATGGAAGAAAATCATATTTATTCTCCACAAGAAAAAGCAGTAAAATATGATGGTGAGAATTTAATTTCACATGGTCATAAATATGCTAAAGAAGATTTAACTAAAAATGATAGAACAGGTGTTGTTTACGCTAAAGATCATCATGGTGATGGAAAATACAAAGACAACCTCAAGCCAGTTGCAATTGAAGTAGATGGAACTGTTGTTGAGGGTTTTGCTACACTTGATAAAAAACTTGATTTCTTCTGTGATTGGTTAGCTGATGATTGGAAATGGCCAGAATATGCGATTCCAATTTATCCAAGAAATGATGAAGATAAAGAAAAGATGGTTCATATTCTTTCTCATGTTCATCACTCTTATATGACAGAAAAAGATTCGTATGCACTTAACACTGTATTTCGTTTACCATATAATATCCATACACGTTCTGCGAATAGCAAGCATCTTATGGAAATTTCTCAAAATCATGACCCAATTTGGATTTCAACTCCGGATGCTAAACGTCAAGGTTTCAAACGTGGTGACCCAATCCGTGTAAGAATTACGGATACTGTTACTGGTTTAGATTCTGGTTACTTTGTAGCTATGGCTGTACCGACTGAGGGTATCTTACCCGGTACTCTTGCTTGTTCACACCATGGTGGTAGATGGAAACTTATTAACTCTGTAAATATTCCTAATGGTGTTTCAGACGGTAAAGTAGATTCTCAACCAGTTACTAGAAATATGAACGATCCAAAATTTATGGCTCACTCGCCAGAAAATGTTGGTACTGAAGCTGGTCAAATTAAAATTGAAGATTATGATGGTAATTCAGGTATCAATAGCTTTGGTGTTCCAACTGCTGAGATACAAATGGATGGTAAAGAAGGTAAGCTTACATACGTAGAGGGTATTAAACCTTTCCATACGGATAGATTTGCTGATTACAACAAAGATAGTGGAAATATTTGGTGGGATGGTCTAAGTGGTTCATGGCAAAATGCTGTAGCTGCTCCACATCCAGACCCAATTTCTGGTATGCATTGTTGGCACCAGAAAGTAATTTTAGAAACTGCGCAACCAGGTGATAAAATTGGTGATATCTATGTAAATTATGAAAATAACTTCAAAATTTACCAAGGTTGGAGAGATGACTTAACTCGTGGTCTTGATGAAAACTCAGTTAAACGTCGTCCAGAACATATTAAGCGTCCTTGGGTTCCATTATCAAGTAAAGCTTACCGTGTAGACATCAAAAAGTAAAAATCTAGATAGCGACGCGATTTCTGCGTTGCTCACTTCGTCACATACAAGAGTACGCTTCCTTAGCGTGCGCCTTGAACTCACATCACTCTCTAAATTTTATTTACGCTCAATCTATTTTTTTAATTATCTGATTTATATATTGGATTATAGACCTGCCCACCACATTCTTAAAACTAATCCTATTGTACTTGTATAACCTACATCAGAAAAAATTAGATTTTTGTCCTTGTCATATATTAATGTAGTTGGATAAACTCCAACTTGAAAATTTGAGGCTATGAAACCACTACTATCGTTTACTACATTAAAAGTATACTCGCTTTCTTTTAACCAACTTTGTATATCATCATTAGAACCTGATTTAACAGCTATAGTAAGCACATTGTAATGTTCTGAGAGTGTTTGTATATTTGAAGCTTCTACTTTACATGTTGGGCACCATATAGCCCAGATATGTATGAGAGTTGGTTTATCTTGTGAAAGTGCGTACTTTTCACCAGTTATTAAAGATATATTTGTAAGAGTTAATGGATTTTTATTTAAGTCAGAGCTTTTATATAAGCTAATTATATTTGCAAAGATTGTCATTACTATTAGAAATAGTGCGATCTCTTTTATGTAGTGTTTTATTTTTTCTTTCATCTAAATACCTTAGTATAATAATTTGACTGATATTATAGTAAAGTTTTCTCTATATTTTTGAGATAATATTTTCAAATTCTTGTGTGATATTTTGCTTTTCCTTGATATCTTTACACTCTATTATATGAATGTAGAGAGTGTAATCCTTAACATCCAAAGTAAGTGTTCCCGGTGTGAGCGTAATGGAATTTGCTAGAAGAAGTATTTTCCACTCACTTGTGAGCTTTGTTTTAACAGCTACTATCGCAGGATTTAGTTTCATATCTGGGCTGAGTGTTCTTTTTGCCATTTGAAGATTTGAAAGGACAAGGTTTTTGATAAGAACTAGTATGTATAGGAAAAGGTAGTAGGGGTTGATCATCTCTATTTTTTCATCTTGAAACATTTTTATGTAGAGTAGGGCAATACTAAAACTAACCCCAAACCCAACAAAGAGGTTAACTAGTTCAAAGTTCGCAGTTAAAATCATCCAAATAGCAAAAAGAAAAATACTCCAAGATAGGGCGCGCATTATTTGTCCTTTGGCATATACAAAAAATCACTTGCATACTTTGAAACGCTTATGCATTCTTCTGCTAGTTTTAAACTATCAGGAGGGCAGACATCAGTACAAAGAGAACACCAACAGCATCTTCCATAATCTATACGAGGGATGCACTTGGAAGTGTTTTTAGTGTTGAACTCTTCATCTATATGTATCATGTCAATAGCATCATTCATACAAATATCTTGACAGTTAGCACAACCGATACAATCTTTTAAGACATTTGTATGAAAACCACGATAGCCACTAACACTCGCCTTTTTTACAGTGGGATAAGCTATAGTATTTGGCTTTTGCCAAAAGGCATTAAGTATTTTTAAGGGGCTTAGTGTTCCTTGTAAATCAATAGACCATTCCATATTTTCACCTCTGTAGTCAGACTCTTTGTTATATTATATCAAGTGGTTTTGAGAAGTAGTAACCTTGTGTGTAATCTATACCTAATTTCTTAACTTTTTTATAGATAGCCTCATTCTCTACAAACTCTGCTATTGTTTTAATGTTCATTTTTTTAGCAAAGTCTACAATTGTTGAAATAACCATTTGTGCATCAGTATTTGTATTTATATTCTTGATCATACTTCCATCAATTTTAATATAGTCGGGCTTTAGTTTCATAAGGTATTCAAAATTACTGTAACCTGTACCAAAATCGTCAATTGCTATCTTTACTCCGTATAATTTTACATTTTTTATAAATAGTGCAACCTTTTCAAAATTTTCTATAGACTCTGATTCTACAATCTCAAATACTACCCTATTCCCTATGTTGTATTTTTTAAGAATCTCAAATATATAGTTATTGATATCTTGATTTAATATGTCATGGATAGTTAGGTTTACGGAAAAATCAAGATTTTTATCTTTGAAGATTTCAAAAGATTTCTGTAACATGATTTTTGTAATTGAGTCATAATGTTTTGTTTTTTTGGAGATTTCTAGGAAAAAATAAGGAGTGATTAATGTACCATCTCGATCCCTAATTCGTACAAGTGCTTCATATTTTTCCCAATGATTAGTTTCATTATTTACTATAGGTTGAAAAACTGGAACAATTCTATCTTCATCAATGGCTTCTTTAATTTTTCTAGTCCATTTTAAATTATTTTCATATTCGTTATTTAGGGAGATGTCATTAGAATAGATAATTAAATTCTTATTCTCTTTTTTAGCTACCTTCAGAGCCATATCTGCTGTTACAAGAAGCATGTCTTTTATTTGGAATGATATTGCGGTACTCACATTTATGTATAACTCTTCTTCTTTTACTTTTATAGGGGAAACTTTGATATGTGCAATTAAGTTTGTTGTCATATTTGTAAATAATTCTGAAGATGTCTCTGAATCAAAAATAACATATTCATCCCCTTGCAGGTGATAGAGTTCAGACTGCTCATTTTGGATAACATTACTGAGTGTCTTCCCTAAGGCTTTAATAACCTTATCCCCCTCAACATGGCCATAAAAGTCATTAATCTGAGAAAAGTTGTCTATGTTGATAATCGCTAAAGCTGGATTAGTACTATGTTTAATATCATGATTAAGTTTATATCTATTTCCATAACCTGTAAGTGTATCAGTATTCGCAAGTTCATCAAGTTTTTGTTGTTGCTGTATAACTTCAGTTATATCATATCTGACGGCAATATACTCCACAATATCCTCATTTTCGTCCAAAATAGGAAGTATTGATGTATCTACCCAGTAGTTTTCCAGTTTACCTTTGTTGTTAAGTCTACCTTTCCATACTTTTTTGTTTTGAATTGTTTCCCATAAATTTTTAAATGTAGCGTCTGAAGTATATGCTCCTCTGATAAAGCCATGGGGTTTTCCAAGAAGTTCTTCTCTTGTGAAGCCTGAAATTTTACAAAAGTTATTGTTCACATAAGTGATAATCCCATTTAAATCTGATTTTGAAATAATACTAGATTCGTCCATAGCGAGTTTGTAGCTTTTAAATAGAGCCTCATGGTTTAGAAGAATTTTGTTTTGTTCTAAAGTTTTGTTTTCAAGTTCTATAAGTTGTGTAATATCAGTAATGTAGCCTATATAATGAGTGATAATATTGTTACTTCGTAATATAATGGTTGTATCTTGAATCCATTTATATTCGGTATCTTTGACAAGAAGTCGATACGGCTTATGAACGAAAGAATTTAGCGTAGAATTTGAAGCTTGCATAACTTCTTTATAAACTCTGGATAGGTCGTCTTTATGAATTAAGCTAGCGTACTCTAAAGTGTTTGAAAGGAAGTCTTTAGGCTTATGAGAGTAGTGTTTTTCTATATTTTTTGAAACAGAAAATACAGGCCAATTTTCTTTATTTTCCCAAATAAATGCAACAATTGGACCAATCTCAAAAAGTTCGCTTTCTATTACTTCTTTATATGTTTGTAAGTTCATTAGTTGCTATTATCTTCTAGATTTGATTTTTATATATGTTAGGTATTATACTATGTAAAACTTGTATTCTAAATAAAATTCATCTCTCTATCTCAGGTGGACAGATTCCAAGTGAGTTCATAATCAATGCAACATCACTCAGTTCAGCTCCAACTAAAAGCTTTTCTAAAAGTGTAAAAGCATGCACAAGTGAAGGACCACGTACTTGCATCCGTCGTATGTTTTCACTTCCATCCCCCGCCATATAGTAAGCGAATTCTCCACGTGCAGATTCTACTTTTACCCATGTGTCATCTTTAGGAAGTTTAAACTTTCTATGGGATGGAAGTTTAGTCATGACTTTACCTTCAGGCATTTTAGCAACCACTTGCTCTAAAATATGTAAAGCTTGATCCATTTCTGCGCGACGTACTAAAGCCCTTGCATAAACATCACCAGCTTCTTGAATAGGTACTTCAAAATCTAACTCATTATATACTAGATAAGGTGCATCTTTTCTTACATCTGCTTCTATTCCACAGCCACGAAGAGCTTGACCAACGTAGCTATTTCTGATAGCTTCTTCTTTATTTACGACTCCAACGCCAATGGCACGGTTTTTAAAACTTGCATTGTTTATAAAAATATCGTCATAATCTTTGAGTCTTTTTTTCATATATACAAGTAGTTTTGAAACTTTTTCTAAAAATCCTTCAGGTAAATCACGACGAACACCTCCCGGATAGATATACATATGATAAACACGAGCGCCTGTAAGCTCTTCAAATAGGTCAAGTATGAGGTCACGATCTGCAATAGCCCATTGCCCAACAGCATACAGTCCTATACTCCCACTTTGTCCAGCCATCCACAAAAATTGAGCAGCTAATCGTGAGAGCTCTAAAACCATAACTCTAATGTATTGGGCACGCTTACTCACTTCTATGCCAGCAAGTTCTTCAACAGCCATAGCAAAGTTTGCCTCATTTGGGTCTGGTTCAGGAACACAAATACGACACACAATAGTAAAAGCTTGAATAACGGTACGACGTTCTATGAGCTTCTCAAACCCACGATGAAGATAACCAACATGGGTAGTTGCTTTTTGAATAGTTTCGCCGATAAGGTCAAGTTCTACTGACATATTTCCTGTAATACCAGGATGTTGAGGACCATGAAAGATAGTTATATGTTTATTTTCCATCGGTGTTTTCCTCTTGAGATTCTTCTTTTGAAGTCTCAGCTTCAGCATTTTCTTTTGCTTCTTCCTCAGCTTTCTTCCCTGCTGCTTTGAGAGCTTTTTTCTCTGCACGGATACGTTTAGTTTCTGCTTTGGCATCCATGTTATCTTCACGACCTTCACGAAATGTTAGATGATTATTTACAAACTCAAGTGTATCAAACTCACGACGAAGAGGTGGAGTATGTACCCAATTCTCGAGACTTAACTCTTTTAGGTTTTCATTTCCTATAAAGTTTATGCCATACATTTCATGTAAGTCTCTCTCAAATATTTGAGCTTGAGCGAACTCTTTAGAGAGGGAGTTAATATGAGCTTCTTCTCTATTTATCATTGTCTGGACCATAAAAGTATTTTTTCTATCAAGAGTTGTGATGATGTACGTAAGTGCAAAATGACCATCTTCTATCCAGTCGGTACATGTGATGGCATTAAGTATTTTGTAGTTATAATTGTTACCTATGAAATGAATGAGTTCAAAAACTCTTTCATGCACAACACTTACTTTATAAAGGTCATTGCGTTTAACAATGATATCATCAGTAGCAAAGTTACTTTTAATGGTGTTTAACATTAAAGACCTCCATCATACAAGTACCAGTCAGCTTCATAACTTGGTTCGACTTTTTTTCCTAAAATAGCCTCTTGATTTTTACGGTAAAACTCATAGTTATCTTCATATTTTTTCCAAGAACTTGCTTTTCCTTCAGCAATCTCTTCTTGTAACTCTATAAAGCCTTCTAAAATAGACTCAGGACGAGGCATACAGCCATTTACATACATATCAACAGGAAGATAATCTTCAAGCTTCTTGATGGTGTTATACGAGTCCCAATACATTCCTCCGTTTACTGTGCAAGAACCCAAAGCCAAAATATACTTAGGGTTACTCATCTGCTCATATGTTTTTATTATACGACGTAGTGTTTTAAATGAGCAATATCCAGAGACGATGATTACATCCGCTTGTCTTGGAGTTGCGGCTCCTCTTATACCTAGACGTTCTGCATCATAACGAGAAGTAAAAGTTGGTGGCATCTCAATTGCGCCACAACCGGTCCCATATGCAAGCACAAAAATACTACGTTTACGAAACCAGTTCATCAAAAAATCGACACTACTCTGGTGTGATGTTTCAGAATTTAAGTCACCTTCTAAAGTACGTTGTTCTTGTAAAAATCCAGTTTCCATTCTTAACTCCAAGTCGCTAATATTAATCCAACCATAGCAATAGTTGTTGGAATTTTAAGTAAAAAATCTATACTTTGTGGTGTTTTAAACCTTCCATAAATAGATCCAAATGCGATGACTATTATAAATAAGCCAAAAGTTTTCATTAGTAATTCTAAAAATCCATCTGCACCACCTAAAAAGAGATGTACCATAAGCACTAATTTTGCAAAAGTAAATATAGCACCTTGACTCATAAGAAGTGCTAAGAACTTCCCACTAAACTCAGATGCTGGACCAGAGTAAACTTCAACCGGTGCACCAACAACATCAAAAGGAGACTGTCCCATCATCCCTATGAATGAAAAAAGTGCGCCAATAAAAAGTAGCGGATAAGCTACTGCATTAAATGTAACTTGTGAGGAAGATATTGTAGCAATATCAGAACTAGAACTTAAACTCATAATAGCAATAACAGCTATGTAAAATGGTAACTCAAGTGCTAAAAGTCGTGAAAGCCCACGAGTCACACCCATTACCCCAAAAGGATTTCCAGCAGTTCCAACACCAAGAGCATTTCCTAAAGGACCTAGTACTATAAGATACAATACTATGAAGAGATTTCCATAATCACTCAAACCTTTAAAGCTATCACCAGTACTAAAAAATGGAATGAAAAGTAACGTCATAATCGCACCACTCATCATAATAACGGGTCCTAAATAAAACATCCAACCATGGGAAGTAGAATTATCTTTTGTAAAAAACTTTATAGAATCAAAAAATGACTGCCATACTGGAGGACCAAAGCGTTTTTGAAAACGCGCAGTGATATTACGGTAAAGTCCATAATATAAAAAACCAGTAAGATAAGCGATAATGAACATCAAGAGTGAATCTAAAACTATCATTTTATACTCCACCAAAGTAAAATAATTGCAAAAATAATTGCAAAGTTGAAATTATTTACAATATTGCCTGTATATATTTTTTTAAAAATATCTGCAAAATTTAATGTTTGTTCTGCAATAAAATCGTAAAAAGGCCTTACAGAGTTTTTGTAAATAAGATTTATAAAGCCTACTCTTTTTAACTCTTTACCCATGCTAAATCCATAGTGCAAATGTGAAGATTCATTTGGTTCTTCGCCACAATAAGCTATGTCAAATCTATCTTTCACATTTTTAGCTTTAGAGCGAAGGTTTACAAAAACTCCAAGTACTATCACAAATATAATACCAAACGTAGATATAACTACAAAACCATTGTATTTACCAAATGAAGATATGAGTGTTGCATAATCACTAAATACCATCGTCCGAAGATTTAATTCTACTAAGATTGTGTTGAAGTAAGGGACAACAAGCGCTGGATATGTTCCTAAAACAATAAGTACTATTGCTAGAATATACTGTGGTAGTAAAAATGAAAAAGGCACTTCCTTAACACTCTCTAACTTTTTATTTGTCGGATGACCAAGGTAAATACCATATATGAGCTTGTAAATATAAATGAATGCACTTGCACTTGAAAACATTACAGCTGACAATATAAGTAAATACTTCGCATCTAGGAGTGAAGTATAAATCAAAAACTTAGAAGCAAAACCACCAAGTGGGGGCATACCCGCAAGTGTAATTATACCGATAAGAAGAAGTACAAATGATTGTGGTGTTCTATAAATAAGACCACCAAGTTCACTAAACTTACTTCTACCAGTGATGTAGATAATTCCCGCAACATTAATAAATAAAAGAAGTTTTACCGCAGTATGAATAAGTGAGTGATATAGTGCCCCACTCATACCATCCGCAACACCTAAAACTGTGACAATATATCCAAGTTGTGCGATACTCGAATATGCTAAAAGTCTTTTAATGGAGTCCTCTTGTATAGCTTTGAATGTGGCAATAATAGAAGTAATCAAACCAATAATTGCCAAAGAATAAGAAAGTGCAACAACCTGTGTGACTAAAATAATAAGCGCATAAATACCCATTTTTGAAAGAACCGCTGAGAGATAAGGGGTAAAAAGGTTGTGAGACTCTTCATACACATCTACAAGCCAGTAGTGAACACCTATCGTTCCAAGTTTAACAAAGATTGCAAAAAGAATAAGCCCTATAAAGGCCATAGATTCAAAACTCCCAAGAGCTTCAAAGCTTTTCGCGGCATCTATATAAAGAAAACTATGATTTGCAGAGTAAAGAATAAGAATAGCCACAAACATACTCAAAGCTGAGGCCATTGCAAAAATAATGTACTTATATAGTGCTTCTTTAGAGAGTGAATATGAAAGTAAAAAGTAAGTGCTAATACTCATAACTTCCCAACCTATAAAGAAAAGAAGATAATCTGCTGCATACACTATGAAAAATAAAGCTGTAGTTAAAAGAAAAAATAGAGCATAAAAACTTTTTGTGAGGGAGTAGTTCCTTGCAATAAATAAAACAATCACAGATGAAAAACCTATAAGCATTGCAAAAAAGTTTGCTAGGTGTGTCACTTTTAATGAGATGATAATATCATTGAGTCCAAAGACTGATAAATCCATCATCTGCTACCTCCCCCTAAGTTACTAATATAGCTAGTTGCATCAAGCATAACTGTTGCGCTTTGGCTCAAATATTCTGAGATTAAAAAGGGTGCAACTCCTATGATAATGAGTAAAGATGCTAAAAGAATGAAAACTACTTTTTGAGTAAAGTCAATTTGAAGAGGCTCTCTTTTGGAACCCTTAGAAAACATAAATCCAGAAAGTCTAAAGTAGTAAACAGCTTCTAAAAGTGAAGCGAAAACTATAATGAGTAAAATGCCAAGTAGACCATTGAGTGCAAGAGATTTTAAAACTAAAAACTTTCCAACAAAACCTGCAAAGAGAGGAATACCTAAAATAGATAACATTGCGATAAGCATGATAGCTCTTATAAATGGTGAATTTAACTCTTTGAGTATTTCTATGTTTACGCTTTTGTGCTCTTTTTCTATAGTAGTAAGTGCTAAAAAAATGATGAACTTAGCGATAGAATGGGCCAATACTATAAAAAGTGCAGCTAGGATAGCATCTTCATTTTGAAGTGCAAACGCAGTAAATATAAGAGCGACTTGACCTAAACTTGAGTAGGCGAAGAGTCTTTTTAAGTTTGTTTGAGCAAGCCCTACTATCTCTGCTACTAGCATACTTAGTGCTCCAAGATAGACTAAGAAAAGAGAAAATTCGCCACTTGGTAAAAAGAGATACATAATATGAAAAAAGACAAATAAATAAGCTTTTACCACAATAGCTGAAAAGAGAGCATTTATGAGTGTTGAACTTCCTTGATAAACATCTGTTACCCAAAAATTGAGTGGAAATATTTCTACTTTAAAACCAAAACCTATAAGTAAAAGAATAGAGATTAAGAGTTTTAGATTGTAAGGAAGTGTCTCAAAGTTTTGTGCAATTATAGCTAGGTTAAGTGAGCCTATATTTATATATATAAGAGTAATTGCAAAAAGTAAAAATACAGAAGCAACAGCTCCTGTGATGAGGTACTTTAAACCTGCTTCAAGAGCTTGTGAAGTTTTTTGATATGCACTCAGTATATAAGCCGAAATTCCGGCTAGTTCAAAAAATACATAGATATTGAAAATATCAGAGCTGAGAACAAGGCCGATACTTGAAGCTAAAAGCATATTTAAAAGTATGAAAAACTTTGTTTCATTTTTGTATGAATCTGTTTTTCTATGACTTATATAGTAGAGTGAAAATAGAAGCATTAAAAATGTAAAGAGTGCCACAAAAAAGAGTGAATTGGTGTTGAGAACAAATGAGATTCCTAAAGGTGCTGCGATAGAGATAATTTCTATATGTTGGGTATTTTCATTTAAAAATGTAAATGCCAAGTAGAGTAAAAAAGCTTGCATGATAGTCGAAGTATAAACAACTCCACTTTTACTTAATTTGTTTAAAATGGGTGTAGTAAATCCAAAAAGAAGGGGTAATGCTATAAAAAGTATACTACTCATCTTAGTGCCTCATCTCATTCATCTTGTCAATCTCAGAGTTTGCTGTGAGTTTGTAGTATTCTATAGCCATACTAACACCAAGTGCCGTAACAGCCATACCTATAACGATGGCCGTAAGTATCATGGCATGTGGAACTGGATCATTCATTTGAGTTACTTTCGTATGTGTCGCATCTAGGATAGGTGCAACAAAGTTAACTCTATACATAGTTCCGATAAAAAAGATAAAAAGTGCATTTTCCATCAAAGCGATACTTATAAATATTTTAATGAAATGTTTTTGAGTTAAAAGTCCAAAGAGACCAATAGCAAAAAGTGTCATAGACCCTATAGTTACAATAGTTTTTATCACTTCAGGCTGGTTAAAATACTCAAACATCTTCACCTCTTCTGATGAGGTTTTGCATGATATAACTCATCTCACTACCAACTTTAATGCCAACGATAATATATATGATAGGAATTATGCCACCACTGAGAAGCATGCCCATCTGAGATATGTCATGTGGTAAAAAGTTTCCTAAAAAAACATCTAAAGTAAAGAGACCAATAAGTCCAATGAGAACATACGCAACGCCAGCAAAGGTTTCAAGTGTCACTATTACAGAGTGAGGCACTTCAAATTTTTTGTGACTTATAAGAAGTAGTAAAACGCCACTCGCAATGATAACTCCACCTTGAAAACCACCACCAGGACTTAAATGACCGTAGATGATAACATAAACGCCATAAAGAGTGATGATGGGAAATAGAAGTTTAGAAGCAGTTTTTAGCATAAAGTTACTTTCGGCTTTTATCTCACAGCGAGTGTTTTCGCTGAGTAGTAAACCTATTCCTAGTGAAGCGATAAAAAGGACCGCTATTTCGCCAAGCGTATCAAAGCCACGAAAATAGACAACAACAGTTGTGACTGCATTTGCTACCCCTTCTTGAGTATTGAGAGTAAGTAGTTTATCTCCAGCACTTAAAACTTTTGAAGGCAAATTTTCTAAAAGTAAGTTTATAACAGTTAAAACAAAAAGGGCTGAGAGTGCGAAGCCACTTATATATGTTGTGGGAAGGTTACGTTTGATACTCACTCTGAAGCCCTAAGGTGTTTAAGTGCCATTAAAAATATAAGTGTTCCAACACCAGAACCAATGACCACCTCTGTAAGTGCTACATCAGGAGCTCGAAAAATAGTATAGAGTAGCACACTTCCAAGTCCAACACCCATAAATAGGATAATTGAATCTGCAAGTTTTTTTTGTATGATTGCAGCAAATGTAACGATAATCATACCTATAAAAATGGAGGTTATAAGTAAACCAATCATTTTTCTTCTTTGAGTTCATCTATCTGGAGAGTTAGTCCATCTTTATGAGTAGCACGAGCTATAACTGAAGAAGAGAGAGGATTTGTAAGTAAAATAAATAGTGCTATGAGAAGAAGTTTAAAACTCCAAGTAGGCTCTAGAAAACACGCACCTATAAGCACCGAAATAGTTCCGATAGTTGTAGCTTTTGTACTGATATGCATACGAGTATAGACATCAGGCATTCTTAGTAGACCAATAGAACTGACTATAAATACCAGTACACCGAGTGTAATAAAAAGATATCCTAGTATATCGAGCATCTAAATACCATTCTCAATAAAACGACCAAATATAGTAGTACCTAAAAAACCAATAAGCCCAAATACTAAAGCAATATCAAGGTAAAGCATTCTCTCAAAGTAAAGAGCTAAAATGACTAAAAGTGATATAGCCATTATTCCGATAACATCAAAAGCGATGACTCTATCACTCACTGTAGGTCCAAGAACAAGTCTTAAAATTGACATTGCTATAGCAATAAGAAGTGTGATGCTTAATACAGAAAACAATAAACTTTCCTTAATTCTAATATATTATATGACTCTTATATTATATCAGCTATAAAATAAAAATCTAATTCACTCATTATAATTTTTTCTACTAGATTGATTTATTAAGTCGAATTTTAAATGTATTATTTCCTTAATTGGATACAATATAGTTACATACTACAAGGATGTTCTATGCGTAAAGTTTGTGATGTTATTGAAATAATTAAGGACTCAAATTATTTTGATGCTTGGAAAGAAGTGTTTCTTAGTGAAACAGCAGTATCAGAGTGGCAATACTTACTAGATAATAGAGACTCAAAACATGTTTATGATGCTTTAGGAGACAAACTACATAGTAATAATGTTCCCTATGTAATTGTAACTGAATATATAAGTGAGTTTTTTAGGTATTACGACAAATATGATGATTATCATGATATAAAAAATAATGTTGCCGAAGCATATTTAAAGAAAAAACTTAAAAGTGATTGTGAATTAATCTCACAAGAGATTAATAAAAAGCTTTCTATCCCCTTACTAGAAAAAAAAGATCTTATTAATGCTCATCTGCATTGGATGCAAAATTTTATTTCAACTATTGTTGGTACACCTAAATTCTTCCAATTAGATCCAAGAAGATGTTTTGTTGGTCTTTGGATTTTAGAAGAAAATATAGAAGACTTACATCCAACAGTAGCTCAACTCCATACTAATCTTCATGCAATGGCACAAAGTGCTCTTAGAATGTATTCCCGTAATGACTATGCATATTTTTTACTTTTATATTTAGATATTCTCATGTCTTCTTATCAGATTAGAGACATTATTATGAATATATACTTTACAAAACGTTTAAATTCTATTTATGAAGATCCACTCACAAGGGCAGGAAATTATTTTCAACTTAGAATGGATATGCAATCACAAACTGAGCCTACTACTCTCTTAATATTAAATATCAAAGAATTTAGTAAAATCAACCTACTTTATGGACATGATGTTGGAGATATTATTATTAAAGAAGTATTTGAATATATTCCTGAAATTGTTCAAGTAACAGATATGTATCGTATATACGGAGATGAGTTAGCCATTATATTCCCATTAGAAGATAAAGAAAAGAATATAAAGTATATTAAGCATAAACTTGAAGAAAAAGAGTTCCGTATAGATGAAGACGTAATTACACTTTCATTTTACGGGAGCCTTTCAAGTACTTCAAGTGATGCCTTAGAACGTTGTGAATATGGGCTTATGTTATCAAAAAATAATCTTGGTGAAATTAGTGATGTAGATATAATTGATGATAGTGTATTGCAAAGATATGCAGATAATATAACATTATCCCAAGAATTAAGACTTGCTTTCATGGATAATCGAATAGTGCCTTATTTTCAACCGATAATGGATTTAGACACAGGCAAAATAATCAAGTATGAAGCGTTAATGCGTGTTATAGATATCCATTCAAATATTTTAGAACCAGCTAGTTTTTTAGAAGTTCTACAAGAGATGTATCTTTATCCTGAGGTAACGAAACTTATGATTAAGAAAACATTTGAAGTCTTTGAAAATTCTGATCTCCAATTTTCAATTAATCTTTCTTTTGCGGATATCATAAATCTTGATACTGAAGCATTTATTATTGCAATTTTAAAGCAGTATCCAGATGCGGCTTCAAGATGTACATTTGAGTTACTTGAGAATGAGGCTATTCATAATCATGTTGAAGTGATAGACTTTTTTGAGCTCTTACATGCTTATGGGGTTACTCTTGCTCTTGATGATTTTGGAGTAGGATACTCAAACTATGAAACAATTTTTAAATTTGATATAGATTTTATAAAAATAGATGGTTCTCTGACCCAATCTATACTCACTAATGAGCGTTCTCGTGTACTCATGGAGTCAATTGTTACTGTTGCTAAAAAACTGGATGCAAAACTCATTGTTGAATGTGTAAGCTCAAAAGAACTTTTAGATGAGATATCAAAAATGGATGTTGATTATGTGCAGGGGTATTATATAGGTAAACCCCAAGAGGGCTTGCTCTTATAAAAAGCAATTTTTTTACTAAGATAGAAATTATTCTATCTTAGTGTCGATTGCTTTACATATTTAGACTTTGCTTACTCTATTTCAGCGTCTATTACGTCGTCATCTTCTTTCTTTTTCTTAGCATCAGCCTTTGCAGCTTCTGGGTTTTCTTTTTCTTTGTACATCTCTTCAGCCATTTTGTGAGCAGCTTCAGTTAATGCTTTTACTTTTTCTTCAATCATCTCTTTTGTAGCAGACTCATCTTTTAAAGTATCTTTTAATTCAGTTGCTGCAGTTTCAATTTTAGCTTTTTCTTCAGCTTCTAGTTTATCACCCATCTCTTCTACTGATTTTTCAGTTTGAGCGATGAGTGCATCAGCTTGGTTTCTTAAATCTACTAATTCTTTTCTTTCGCCATCAGCAGCTTTGTTTTCTTCTGCATCTTGAACCATTTTGTTAATCTCTTCTTCACTTAGTCCAGATGATCCAGAGATTGTGATTGATTGAGATTTACCAGTACCTTTGTCAGTTGAAGAAACAGTAAGGATACCATTTGCATCAATGTCAAAAGTTACTTCAATTTGAGGAACACCACGTGGTGCCGCTGGAATATCTCCAAGCTCAAATAAACCAAGAGACTTGTTGTCTTTAGCAAATTCACGTTCACCTTGACCAACGCTAATAGAAACAGCAGGTTGGTTGTCTTCGGCAGTTGAGAATACTTGAGATTTTTTAACAGGAATTGTAGTTCCTTTTTCAATAATCTTAGTCATAACTCCACCAAGAGTTTCAATTCCAAGTGATAATGGAGTAACATCAAGAAGTAAAACATCTTTTACATCTCCACGTAAAACACCACCTTGAATAGCAGCACCAGCAGCAACAACTTCATCAGGGTTAACACTTTTATTTAAGTCTTTTCCACCAAAGAATTTAGAAACAGCTTCTTGAGCCATTGGTACACGAGTAGATCCACCAACCATGATAATCTCTTTGATTTCATTGTTATCTAAGTCAGACTCTTTCATAGCTACTTTGATGTGATCAATAGTTTCTTCAACTAAATCAGCAATCATAGCTTCAAATTTAGCACGAGTAAGTTTTACAACTAAATGCTGTGGTCCAGCTTCTGTCATTGTAATAAATGGTAAATTGATTTCAGTCTCAGTAGCTGAGCTTAATTCTTTTTTAGCATTTTCAGCAGAATCTTTAAGACGTTGCAATGCCATTTTGTCATTTTTAAGTTCAATTCCATGAGAAGATTTGAATTCAGCATTTAAGAAATCAACAATTTTATTATCAAAATCATCTCCACCTAGGAATGCATTACCATCAGTTGAAAGAACTTCAAAAGTACCATCAGAAATCTCTAGAGTTGTAACATCAAATGTTCCACCACCAAGATCGTAAACAAGTACATTTTCTTCAGTTTTAGAATCAAGACCATAAGCAAGTGCAGAAGCAGTTGGCTCATTAATAATTCTTAGAACATTAAGACCAGCAATAGTACCAGCATCTTTAGTAGCTTTACGTTGTGCATCATTGAAGTAAGCTGGAACTGTAATTACAGCGTCAGTTACAGTTGAACCAATATAAGCTTCAGCATCTTCTTTTAGTTTTGTAAGAATTTTTGCTGAAATCTCTTGTGGAGTATAAATCTTACCAGCTACATCAACAGCTGCTGAACCATCTTTATCTACGATATTGTACGTTACTTTATCGTGAGCTTGTTTAGCATTTTCTTCATTCATCATAAGACCCATAATTCTCTTGATTGAAGAGATTGTTTTCTCTGGGTTTGTGATTGCTTGACGTTTTGCTGGATCTCCAACTAGAACATCACCTTTATCTGTAAATGCAACTACTGAAGGAGTTGTATTTTTACCTTCTGCATTAGGGATGATTTTTGCTTCACCACCTTCATAAACTGCTACACATGAATTTGTTGTTCCTAAATCTATTCCGATTACTTTACTCATTAATTTGTCCTTAATTTTATTTTATAAAATGAAGGAAAATTAATTCGCTTCATTTATTATTCCGTAAAAGGAACGCGTCCCTTTTACTCCGCTTGCGCCGCTGTGGCGACTAAAGTTAGATGCTAGCGCATCTTTTTCTACTGCCTAACTTGTTTAGTTAGCAACTATTACCATTGCTTCTCTTAGAGGTCTGCTCTTATATTTGTAACCAGTTTGAAAAGTTTGAACTATCTGTCCAGATTCAACATCTTCACTATCGATTGCTTGAACAGCATTGTGAATGTTTGGATCAAAAGGTTCGTCATGTGCTACTAATGTAACTCCATGTTTTTCAAGTTGAGTAAGAAGTGACTTATGTGTCAATTCTATCCCTTCTTTTAAGTTATCAAAACGTTCTGCCTTATCTGCATCGCCATCAGCTGATTTCATTGCACCATCAAGTGCATCCATTACTGGAATCATATCTTTAGCAAATTTCTCGTTTGAGTATTCAACTGCTGTATATTTCTCACGTTCAAGTCTTTTTTTAATGTTGTCAAAATCAGCGTGAACACGAGCGTATTTGTCTTTTAGTTCAGTAAGTTCTGTTTGTAAAAGATCAAACTCATTTTCTACTGCTTCAGCTTCTGCCTCAGCTTCGTTTATATTTTGTTCTAATTCTTCTTCTGTATTTTCTACAGTTTCTTGTTCTGTTTTTTCTTCAGACATAATTGTTTAATGACTCCTTATTTATAAAAGATAGCTGTATTATACATATTGAGTGTAACAATGTCAAGTACTACCTTAGTTAGTTTTGTTATTTAAGTTTAGTCAAATAGACTCATGTTTGTATTTTCTTTGTAAATATGGATTATTGTATGATTATAAAATATAATAAATGGAGATTTTAATGAAAATAGTTTTATGGTTATTAGGACTTGTCGTGGCACTTGTTATAGGTACGTATATTATTACTTTTACGTTTATTGGTAATGCAATTGTGAGTCCGATGATAGAGGCGAAGATTCAAGAACAAATAAAACTTGATTCAAAACTTCGCACTTTTTCTTTGGGAATGAGTGAATTTGAAATTCTTTTAGATCTTGATGCACACAATAGTGTACATGTAAAAGGAACATACTCTTTATTAGAACAATCTTTTGATGCAATATATGATGTTAAGTTGAAGAAGTTAGAAACTTTAGAGCCTCTGATCAAAAAACCATTAAAAGGAGTATTGTTCACAGATGGTAGAGCTAAGGGCACTTTAGCTTATATGAAGATAGATGGTAAAAGTGATGTAGCATTGAGTACGACAGTCTACCATGTAGAATTAACGGATTTAGATCCAACTTCCATTACAGCTACAATAGGAAATGCTGACCTAGTAGCACTTTTAGAGTTAGCTGGTGAAAAGAAGTATGCTCAGGGAAAAATTGATGTTGATGTAGATTTTAAAAATATCAAGCAACATCAATTAGATGGAACTATCGTTATAGCTACAAAAGAAGGGAAGTTAAATAATTTTCTTATGAGCAAAGAGTTTGATCTTAATATTCCTACCACAAAATTTAGTATGAGCCTTGATGCAAAACTAAAAGGCGATGATATTGATTATATATATGCTCTTAACTCAAATTTAGCGACAATTAAATTAGCTGGAAATGTAGTTCCAGTACCTTTGAAGGTAGACGTAACTTACAAGCTTGATGTACAAGAGTTAGCTGTACTTAAGCCAATAACTCATCAAGATATCCGTGGTCCCCTTGTTCTAAATGGAACAGCAAAAGGGACTAGGAAAAATATGAGAGTTCAAGGTGTAAGTGATATAGCGGCTTCAGATACTACGTTTAGTGCGATTCTCAAAGATTTGAAACCAGTCGCTGTCAATGCAAATATAGCTAACCTCAAAATTGAAAAACTACTTTATATGCTTAAACAACCTCATTATGGAGATGGTATCCTTTCTTTAAATGCAGATATGAGTGATGTGAGAAAAGGGCAGTTAAAAGGTACTGTGATTACAAGTATTACAAAAGGCCTTTTAGATTCAACTTATCTTAGCAAAGAGCAAAAGTTTAAAAGTAAAATGCCACGCACTGCTTTTACTCTTGCAAGTAGTACTGATTTAAATGGCGATATGACACAAACAAAACTAAATTTTAAATCAACACTTATATCACTTGACATTAAAAAAGCAAACTATGACATTAAAAAGAAGTCTATTAACAGTGACTTTATAACGAGTATTCCAAACCTTGATAATCTCTTTTTTATTACAGAAAGACATCTTAAAGGTGCTATCACTTTAAATGGTGAAGTGAAAAAAGATAAAGATTTAGATTTGATTGTACACTCTAAAGTAGCTGGTGGTAAGCTCGATGCAAAAATATTTAATGATGACCTCCATGTTGATTTAACGTCAATTGAGACGATTAAAGCACTTGAAATGCTTATGTACCCAGAAGTTTTTTCTGCATCGTTAAATGGAAAGCTTGATTACAACACTAAAGCCAAAAAAGGAAAGTTTCAAGGCAATTTACGTGAGGGTAAATTCATGAACAACATTATGCTAACTATGGTAAAACAGTATGGACAAGTTGATTTATACAAAGAAAAGTTTACAGGAGATATAAGTGCAGATGTAAATAAAGAAAAACTTCTTGCCTCACTAAGTTTAGCATCTAGAAGCTCTGCTATTAATACAAAAGATGCAAAGTTAGATTCTAAGGCTAAAACTGTAGATGCAACTGTAGTAGTAACTGTAAATAAACATCCTATTTCTGTAACGCTAAGAGGAGATACATCAGCACCCGCGGTAATGATAGATCCCGGAGATATGATGAAAAATGAAATGCAAAAAGTCGTTGGCGAAAAACTTAATGGTTTCCTAAAAGGCTTTTTCTAAGAAGCAGCATCGGCCAAAGTTAAACAAAAAAGGACTTCTTTTTTGTTTGCTTTCATAGCTTCTATAGCTTGACCTAGAGTTGAGCCAGTTGTGATAATATCATCTACTAAAATTACTTCTTTTGCTTCAAAACTGTTTACTATAAAATTTCTAGGATTTAAAAGTCTAAACTCTTTACTTTTCCCAGAATAGGAAATAGGGTTACTAGCTCGTAGTATATTGTATAGAGGTTTTATAAATTCTGACTTGAGAGTTTTATTAAGTATAGCTGTATGAGAATAGCCACTATCAATTGTATCATCGATTCCAACAGAAGTAACACTATTAGATAAATCAAAATTTTTGGCAAACTTAGCAAAGCTATTTTTTGCAAGAATATTGTAAATATAGTATCCGATATCTGTATGTTTTGTGTGGAGTAGATCTTTAATATCTTTGTATTTATAAAAAGAAATAACTTCGATGTTGTTAAGGATTTTTCTTTTGTAAAGCGAAGGTGCTAAAAAGGTTTCTTGGCAGGGCTGGCAGATATGCGAAAGAGATAAACTCTCGCATAAAAGGCATTTCATATTTTTTTGTTAGTCCATCTTAAGAACTGACATAAATGCTTCTGAAGGAAGTTGAACTTTTCCAATAGACTTCATACGTTTTTTACCAGCTTTTTGTTTTTCTAGGAGTTTTCTCTTACGTGTAATATCCCCACCATAACATTTAGCAGTAACATTTTTACCCATAGACTTCACCGTTTCTCGAGCAATAATCTGAGAACCTAAAGAAGCTTGAACAGCCACTTCAAAAAGTTGACGAGGGATAATCTCTTTCATGTTTTTAACTAAAATTCTACCACGTGAAAGAGCTTGATTTCTAGGGACAACGATACTCAGCGCATCAACAGCTTCACCAGATACTCTGATATCAAGTTTAACAAGATCTCCAGGTCTAAAGTCTATAGGCTCATAATCAAATGAAGCATAGCCTTTAGAGATTGATTTTAATGTGTCATAAAAATCAACTACAATCTCATTCATTGGTACTTCATACTCAAGCATAACCCTATCTTCATTAAGATACGTCATTTTTGTTTGTGTACCACGTTTGCTGATGAGAAGGGTAATGATATTACCTAAGTATTCAGCAGGTGTAATAACAGTAGCTTTAACATAAGGCTCTTCAATTCTGTCAATACGGTTTACTTCAGGAAGTTGAGAAGGATTATGAACGGTAACTTTATCCCCATTACTAAGGTAAACTTGGTAAATAACTGATGGAGCAGAAGCAATTAAATCAAGGTTGAACTCACGTTCAAGTCTTTCTTTTACTACTTCCATATGAAGCATCCCTAAAAATCCAACACGAAAGCCAAAACCAAGGGCTAAAGAAGTCTCTGGTTCGTAGGATAGAGAGCTGTCATTTAGACGAAGTTTATCCAGAGCATCACGTAAGTTTTCAAACTCATCTGTGTCTATTGGATAAATACCTGCGAATACAAAAGGCTTAGCAGGTTCATATGTTCCAACAGGTTCAGTAGCCGGGTTCCTCGCATCCGTTAGTGTATCGCCAACATTGATAACGCTTACTTCTTTGAGACCAAGAACAACAACTCCAATTTCGCCACACTCAATAGTTTTAGTCTTAATCTTTTTCATTGGATGTGGATACATCAAGTCTAAAATCTGATGCTCTTCTCCATTACTCATAAGCTTAATATTTTGACCTTTTTTAACTTGACCGTCAAAAACACGTACAAGTGCTAATGCACCTAAATACTGGTCAAACCAAGAGTCATAAATGATAGCTTTAGTAGTTTCTTCTGGATTTCCTACAGGAGCTGGAATTCTATCTACAATTGCGTCAATGAGTTCTCTGATACCAACACCAGTTTTAGCAGACACTAAACAAGCATCAGTAGCATCTATTCCGATAGAAGTTTCTATCTCTTCAGCTACTTTGTCAGGATCAGCCGCAGGTAAATCTATCTTATTTATAACAGGGATAAGTTCAAGATCATTATCAAGTGCTAAATAGACATTCGCAATTGTTTGTGCTTCAACACCTTGTGCTGCATCGACAATGAGTAGAGCACCGTCAGATGATGCGAGTGACTTACTTACTTCATAAGAAAAATCAACATGGCCCGGAGTATCAATGAGGTTTAGAATATAGTGTTCACCATCTTTTACATAGTCTAGTCTAACAGACTGCGCTTTAATGGTAATTCCACGTTCTTGTTCGATGTCCATAGTGTCCATCATTTGTGTACCCATTTCACGCTCAGTAACTGAACCACACTCTTGAATGATTCTATCCGCGAGAGTACTTTTACCGTGATCAATATGAGCGATAATTGAGAAGTTTCTAATGTTTTTCAATATTTTTCCTATTTAGAAATAATTACGCGATTATACAGAAAAAGTACTGATAAAGTTGTTAAGTGGATTCTAGGTCATTTATTAGAGCTTAAATTTTAACTATTTTCAACTTCTATCTTTAATTCTAAATTCATTCTTACAAATAAATCTAATAGATCAAAAATCATACTCTCAAAAAGGTATGCTATTACACCTTCAAGTTCCCATTTTTGAATAAAGATTACTTCATTGTTTGAAACTTCCTCTATTATAAAATGATGAGTTGCCTTAAAAAAACTCTTTGTGAATATAGTTTGACTTGCACTAAATGATTCATACTTAGTTTTATGTACAGCTATTGCTTGAAAACTATCGGCTAAAGAACCGTCATTTTCAAATATTGAGACGTCGAACTCTTTACCAAGTTCCATATTATCATTATTTTGCATCTTTAAAACAGTATTCCATTTAGAATAATCTTTAAAGTTTGTTAAAACATTCCAAACTTTTTCTTTAGATGAAGCAATGTCAATTTGAATTACATAATCGTATTCTTTTGTTGTATCAGTATTTCCATAAGAGCTTAGTATTGAGAGAGTTAAGAGTATAGACAACATCGTTTTTTTAAATTTCATAACATATACCTTCTTTAATTTTGGGTATTTTATATAAAAGTTATTATTTTGTATTGTACAAAACCGACATTATTTTATCGGTAGGAGTTAAGTTTGAGAATTTTTTAAAGTCTCTATTAAAATGTGCTTGATCGTAGTAACCGAAATCTAAAGCTTTTAATGAAAGTTCATTGAAATCACTTTTTAACAAACTCTTAAAAGCATAAAAAAACTTTATTATATTGGTAAATCTTTTGGGACTAAATCCAACTAGGTTGTTAAATAGCCTTTCTAATTGTCTTGGATTTATATTATTAGCTTGAGATATATCTTTTATAGATACATCTCCCTTCTTTGTCATTATTTCATCAATAATTTTTAGAATGACTTGATTCAATATTACATTCTTACAAAAAAGCTCAAGTATAATATTGAGGTTTTTAACTTTGTTTTTTTCACTATTTTCATCAAAGCTTAAAAGTATAAAAAGCTCTTTCGATACATCTTCCAATGGAACTATTTTATTAACGAAATCACTTGCTTTTATAGTTAAAAGTTGTGACAATATGGAAGGTTTAAACCTAATTCCAAAGACTTTAGTGTTTGGTTCTATTGGCATAATAACACCTTCGTCGAGACTACCTACGAGTAATAAAACATTATTATTGTATACAATGTCCATATTCCCATCAGGAACTATGGGTATATTTACTATTTCTTGTGTAGGGTTTTCTAATATCCAATATATATCAATGATATGCGATAGTTTTGATGAGGGATTGTACTTATTTACATATAGTTTTTTCATATTAATTTATCTTGAGAAAGAGCGATAGATTATTGAAGAAATTCTAGAAATGAATAAAGGACTAAACTTTTAGTCCTTTAGGTTTTGAAGTTATTCAAATAAGCCATTAACGCTTTCGTTATGGTAGACACGACGAATAACTTCTGCAAAAAGAGGAGCTACTGTTAATACTTTAATTTTTCTATGTTCTTTAGATTCCAGTGTATTTGTGATGATAAGTTCATCTAGTTCACCATTGTCTAAATTTTCGTATGCTTTTCCACTTAAAACACCATGTGTAGCACAGGCCATAACAGAAGTTGCACCTTTGTTCTTAAGTGCAGTTGCGGCTTTTACCATAGTTCCAGCAGTATCAACCATATCATCAATCATAATTACGTCTTTGCCTGCTACTTCACCAATAATTCCCATTACTTCAGCTTCATTTGCTTTCTCACGACGTTTATCAACGATAACCATCTCTAAACCCATACGTTTTGCAAAGTAACGTGCTCTTGCAACTCCACCGATATCTGGTGAAGCTATGATTGGGTTTTTAAGGTTTTTACTTTTGATGTAATGCTCAAACGTTACAGAACCATAAAGGTTATCCACTGGAATATCAAAGAATCCTTGGATCTGTCCAGCATGAAGGTCCATTGTGACAACCCTATCAATTCCTGCAGTTTCATAAAGGTTAGCAACAAGTTTTGCTGTAATAGGAACACGTGGAGCAGCTTTTCTATCTTGTCGTGCATAACCATAATAAGGAACAACGGCAGTGATACTTGAAGCAGATGAACGCTTAAGCGCATCTGTCATAATGAGAAGCTCCATTAAATTATCATTTGATGGCACACCAGTTGATTGAACGATAAATACATCACGACCACGAACAGATTCAGCGATTTGAACAGATATTTCACCATCACTGAATTTTTTAATATCAGCATTACCTAGAGGTACATCTAAAACTTGACAAATCTCTTTTGCGAACTCTACACTTGAACTACCAGCAAAAATTTTATAACCACGCATGGGATTCCTTTTGGAAAAATTTATACGCGATTATACAAGAATACTGCTGAGGGGATATTAAAAGAAGAGATTTTAAAACCTGTATCTCATCCCACTTGTAAGAGAGTAGGCATCTTTTTCAGAGAAAGTTCCGTTTACCCCTGTAGCATTTCCTTGGTTGGATGTTCTGTCCTCGTAATCAGCATAAAGAAGAGAGAGTCCAATGTCTAAATTATCATTGAGTTGATAACGTCCACCAAATGAGTAGGTCATTGAGTTGGATTCTGGTGAAGAGTAGCTTACATATGCTTCATCAGCGGCATTGTTACTATAGGCAATACCACACATAAGAGTGAGTGCATTTTTAAATTTATGAGTAATACCAAGTCGATATACTGTAGTATCTTTCCATACTTTAGGAGTAATTCTTCCCAGTGGACTAGCTTCTAAAGAAGTGTTCTCATAGTTGAAGTCTGTCTCCGTGACCTTAGACCAGAAAGTTTTATCGTATGTGATTTCGATTGTTGTTGCATTATTAAACGTATATGCTCCGGCAAGAATAAGGTTGTCTGGAATTTCAACTGCTAAAGAAGCTCCGGTTGTTCCACTAAACCATGGTGAAGTCACAACTGCACTCCCTTTTGTATTAAGGGTTAAAGGAGACCTATATGTTAGTGCTAGGTTTAATTCATCTGTTGGTTTATAACTTATAGCAATGTTATATGCAAAGGCATCATCATCTCCACTCATGTTTACACTGTAAATTGGTAATGCGTTAAGTTCGACCTCTCCTTCTCCCCTCACATAACGTACTCCAAAGGCAACAGAAAATTGATTCGTAATTGGGATCGCGATTGAAGGATTTAATTCTATTGTTTTAAGAGAAAATTTCTTAGCAGTACTCATGGCTGGCTGATCTGTCCATTCTCTTGTAAGACCATATGGAACAGATATGCTCAGACCTAAACGTATACCATTATCTGATAACTTTGGCGAAACATAATGTAATGATGGGATAACAGTTTGATGTTGTTGTGTATGGATCGGAGTCGTACCACTTGTAGGTGTATACTTCATAGATGGAAGATCTATGTAAGATAGTGAAACTTCGATTTCATTTTTATCTTGATTGTAAACCATATTGGCCGGATTAAAGTAAGCAGCATCAGCACCGTTAGCATTTGCCACATAAGCTGTTGCTAAGGCATTGGAATTAACAGAATTATTTGGAATTTGGTATCCCGCTCCCAAGAGTAAAGATGTACAGAAGAACGATAAGTAAATAGTTTTTTTCATGAAATATCCTCTATTAGATGTTCTAATTTTACACATCTTAATGTTAATAGTATATTAAAATGTGTTATGAAAAATTGTTATTGTTTATTTAATAGTCTTAATTCCCAATATCTCAATAAAAGCATCAGCCATTACTTCATAACCTTTTGCATTTGGATGAACATAATCACTTTTTAAGGAACGATTTCTTTCTATATGTTCTAAAACATTATCTTCAAACAGGACACTTGTTTCATTGGCTACTTCTTCATAAATAGCATGTGCATGAAAAGTAACAAGAGCAAAATCAGGTACACTCACAAGTAGAACCTTTACACCACTATCTTGTATGAGCTTAATCATTACGAGTAGATTATTTTTTAGCTCAGAAGAGGGAATTTTATTTAATATATCATTTCCACCGTGGCAAAGAATAACTAAATCAGGTTTGTGTTCTAAAAGTCTAGGAAGACGAAGTAGACCCTCCGATGTAAGTTCACCATTTATCCCGGCATTAATAACTTTTACTCCTGTTTTCATTTGTATCTGTTTAGGGTAACTAAATTCGTGTGATGCACCAAAACCATAGGTAAGACTATCTCCAAATGCTAATATCACACTCGTCTCCTTCAACATAGGCTCATGAGAATTTTCCTTATTCTCTTTAGTTATTATTAATAAGCTAATTACTATGAAAAGTAATATAGCTGTAAATATTACTTTATTCAAATTTATTTTACCTTGAGATATTTTAAATATTAAGAATTATAACATGATAGATAAATCTAAAGGTATCAAGATTAAATAATATAAGTCTATAAAAAATAATAATTTTAAATTAAATATAAGTTATATTAATATATAATGATTTTAGATATATAAAAGGAACTTATGATGTACAGGAAAATAATAAATGGAATTACAGCAGGCTTAATGATGTTAGCTTTAACTGAATGCTTAGGGGCTTCAGAAGTTAATACGGAAAAATTAGTAGCTGCTGTAAGTCAGAACTACCGTTTAATAGGAACGATGGATAATCCGTCAAATGAAGTTCAATTAGCTGCGGTTAATCAAAATTACATAGCTATAAAATATATTAGAAATCCATCAAAAGAAGCTCAGTTAGCTGCAGTTAATCAAAATCAATATGCTATACAGTATATTCAGAATCCCTCAGAAGAAGCGCAGGTAGCTGCTGTAAAACAGAGCTATTTTATAATACAGCACATTGAAAATCCATCAAAAAAAGCTCAAATAGCTGCTGTGAAAGAGAGTTACTTTGCAATAAGATATATCAAAAATCCAGATGTAGAAGCTATAAAAATAGCACAAGCTAAAATGATTGAAAAGTAAAGTAGAATGAACTCTAAGGTATATAAAAATCTTTTTATATACCTTACTTATTCTAAAATAGAAAGTTGTTTTCTTTATTCAGTTAGTTGAAGTATTTCAATAAAAGCATCAGCCATCATTTCATAACCAGCTGCATTGGGGTGAATATAGTCAGTTTTAAGAAGGTTACTTGTTAATATATTTCTTAAGATATTCTCTTCAAACAAAACACCAGTCTCAGCAGCTACTTCATTATAAAGACTATGGATATCATTACTTAGAAGACCAAAATTAGGGATTCCAACAAGTAAAATCTTTGCGCCATTTTCTTGTATCAACTTTATCATTGCAAGTAGGTTGTCTTTTAACTCTGTAGTAGAGCGTCTATTGTATAAATCATGAGTACCATGACAAAGAATAACTAAGTCAGGGTTCTCTTGTAACGATGATGGAAGGCGTTTGAGACCTTGGGAACTTGCTTCACCAGTTACTCCCGCATTGATAACTTTTAAACCTGTTTTTTTCTCTATTTGTCTAGGATAACTAGATTCACATTTTGCACCATACCCAAAGGTAGTACTATCTCCGAATGCTAATATTAAAGGCGTTGTCATTTATCGCTCTTCATAAGGATTAAAATTTGCAATTTCTTCTAATGCTTGATCAAATTGTTCTGGGATTAATTCAAAAGCATTAATATCGAAATTCGCAATTTTATAAAGTTTATCAGTATCTTTGGGTGAGACTAAAGCAAATATTGTTTGTTGAGGTTTTTTCTCTTTAATTTCTTTTAGAAGAACAACATCCTCAGCATCTACAGATATATCTCCAATGACAATATCGTATTCTTTTGTGTCAATAAGACTTAGTACCTCTTCTGTTGCTTGTGCTTTATCTACTTTGTTAAACAATTGAGTGAGCATTTTAGTATCTGAATCGAATAATGACTTATCTTCTTTTATGAAAAGTATATTCCATTTTTTATTTGTATTCATTCTTTTCCTTTTATTTGAAAAATTGCACTTGATTTTAAAGTTGGCGGGTTGAGATTACTGATAAATTGTTTTGATAAAAGTATTCCATGTTTTTTAAAACGTTCTGAAAGCTCAGGTACATATACTTTATCAGCTGCTGCAGAAAAAAGCTTGATCCAATTACTAAAAGCTTCCTTTTTTATATGAGGAAGTTTGATATGAGCACCAATAAAGTTTCCAACATAAGTATCCTTGCCTAAAAGTTCAGCTAACCAAAAGTCTGCTAAAAGGTCAATATGCGCTACCCAATCTTCATCTGTTATATCATCCCCAAGTTCATGTATAAAAAAAGGACCTAATACTTCATCATCTATTGCTTTTTCATAAAACAATGTCATTAAGAGTCTAAGGTTCTCTCTCGTAATACTATTTTCAAGTTCTATGATGCATCCTTTGTGTATAAATTGTCTATAAACATAAGTTTATTAAATCTAGAAGATAACTTTTTAAAATGTAATTATAGCAAAAACTTGAAAGAAGGTAAGAATACTCTATTCGTCATCCTCGTCTTCATCCTTAAGATACTCTATAAAACGATTGGCAAGTACTTCACTTTTTTTATAAAACTTGTCTGCAATTTCAGGAATAAATAACTCATACACTGTTGCATGAAAAAGTTCTAACCAACGATCAAATGTTTCAGGTGTAAGGTTTCCCAAGAATGCATGGGGCGGAAAAGGATCACCCCAATAGTTCTTTTCTCCATTCATCATCATGAGCCAAAAATTATTTAATGTATTGAGATGCTCGTGCCATGCATAGTTTTTTAAGTCATCGCCTAAAGCTTTGATAAAAAAAGGTCCAACGATATCATCTTTAATAACTATTGTATAAAATTGACGAACCATTTTTTCTACTGAAACTCTATGTACTGTATTAAAAAGCATATTTTTCCCTTGTGTATTTAAATGATTGTAGCATAAGCAGATTTAAATGTCTTACATCAAGTGTCTATAGTTTATGTATATATAAATGAGTGCTACTTGAATGAAAATAATAATTGTAAATTTAATTAAAAAAGATATTTTTTTTATTTTATGCCTAAAAAATAGCATCGCCATTATAGATCCAACAGTTCCACCAAGTAAGGAAGAGGTCAGTAATGTAAATTCCGATATTCTTCGAGGATTGTTTACATGATCAAGTGCTTTAAGTTTATCGTAGCCATAGAGGCTAAAGGATGAAAAACTAATAAGTAGTACATAAATTTCTAAGTATGTCAGTGAAAATTGAAATGTAATCATTTTATATTCTTTTTTTACCAAAAAGTGTATATCTATTTTTAGATATAAGTTTATATATAAAATCTCTTATTACTTGAGGGATTACTATAAACCAATACAAGTACTTTACTCCTCCTGATAGATTCTTAAGTATCATGAGTGCGGCGGTTGAAGCTGTATATACTTTGTTGTTTTCTATCAAGATAACAGTGTCAAAATCATCGAGAGGTAGACTGTACTTTTCTAAGTACAATTGTCCTTCTTCCGATTGCAGAGAGATTAATGTGTATAAGTTATTTATATCGTGCTTGATTATAAAATTCTCAGTTGTATTACAAAGATGACAATAGCCATCAAATAAAACAATTCTAATCCTCTTCTCCTATATCGAGATTATCCATAAATTGTGCTGCAAGTATTTCACTTTTTTTGTAAAATTTATCAGCAATCTCAGGAATAAAAAATTGATTTGTAGCAACCTTGAAATGTTTGAGCCAACATGCAAATGTTTCAGGATACATTTCACCTAAAAAAGCATGAGGAGGAAAAGGGTGCCCACCATAAGCACCTTTTCCAGTCATCATCTTAAGCCAAAAGTTATCTAACGTACTAAGGTGATCTCTCCATTTCCCACCTTCTAAATCTTGTCCTAAAGCTCTTATAAAATAAGGACTTACTAATTCATCTTCAAGTAGTGTTTTATAAAATTGACGTAGCATTTTTGTAACTGTAGCTCTATCGACTGTGTCTGCAAGCATTCTGTTCCTTTTGTATTTAAATGATTGTGTTAAAAGTAAATGTAACCGTATTTTATCTATTATCCCTAAAACAACCCCTTAACTATCGGAGTTGTCTTTATTTTTAAAACAAGTAGACATAAAGCAATATTTTTATCTTAAACTGTTATAATTTCATTCTTAAAACAAAAAAAGGATTTCTATGTTCGCTCAAGACAGAGATATTGTAACTATACTAAAACAAGAAAATAATCACTTTTCAAAATTATTTGATGATCATAACTCGCTACATGACAAAATTGAAGCAGATTCTAATCACTTATCAGATGTAGAACTTGAAACTTTAAAAAAACAAAAATTGAAATTGAAAGATGAGTTATATGCAATGATTCATGATCATAAGACTAAAAAGTAAGGCTTAATATTTTTAAGCTCTCTTCACCCTCTGTTGCTCCATCCATTGTATAGCTCCCAAATTATCTTAATAGTGTTCTTTTAACTAGTTGAAATTATAGGAATACATTCATGAAAAAATATCTAATATTTTTATATGCTGTACTAGGGTATATACTTTCGATTGGCTCTTTGAGCTTTTTAATTTTATGGATTTATCCTTGGGAATTTATAAAGTTTACTATTAATAATCCAATAATTACTCTAGATATCAACCCTATATTTTTAAATACAAGTTTACTCCTGCTTTTTGCTTTACAGCATTCAATTATGGCAAGGAGCTTTTTTAAAGATAAGTTATTGAAAAATATTTCAAATGGGGTGAAGTCTGCTAATTATTCACTAGCTTCTTCTATCTGCCTCATAATTATGTTTTATTTTTGGCAACCAATAGAGGGTGTATTGTGGGACTTTCAAAGTGATGTAGTATTTTGGAGCATTACAATAGTATATATTGTTGGATGGATTACAGCATTTCTTGCTACTTTTATTATACACCATTTTGAACTTTTTGGATTATATCAAGGCTACAGAGTTTTAAGAAATATTCCAGAACCAGAAGTAAAATTCCAAGTAAATTATTTCTATAAATATGTAAGGCATCCTATTCAGTCAGGAACCTTAGTTGGGTTATGGGCAACACCATATATGAGTCACACACACTTGTTTTTATCTATGGGCATGACCATATACGTTCTCATAGGTCTTCATTATGAAGAAAAAAGTTTGATAAATACTTTTGGGGATAAGTATAAAAAATATATTGATACTACTCCAATGCTACTTCCATTTGCTCTAAGAAGGTAATGTCCATTGACTAGTATCTTTAACCATTTACTTGCAATTTGTTATAATTATGAAGGAGAGATATCTTGATACGAGGAGGATGTTATGCCTATTCAACGTGCTGGATTAGTTCATACTCAACATTCTAGTTTTGATAAAGAAGAAAAAGAGAAGAAACACATTGTACCAGTTTCTGAAAATGAATTTGAACATGGTGACCCAGATTTTGTCGACGAAAGAGTACCTGCTCATAAACTAAAAGAAGAAAAATCATTTCTCAGTAGTCTATTTGAAGATGATGAGGAAGATGAACAAAAGGGAGTGTGATAAATTTTGTTTGAACACCTAATTACTCCTAAAATAATACTAAATCTGAAGTTTAATTGTTCTCTTTGTTTTGTATAAACACTAGTAAAAGGGTATCTATTGTAGGTTTTTGAAATAATAAAAGGTTTCCAATGAAGTATATAAATAAGAAAATTATTTTTACTTTCTTATTAGTATTGTTAATGAATGGATGTTTAGGAATTATACCAAATAAAGATAGTGTTACAAGAAAAGATACTACTACAAATATAGAAAGTTCAATATATAAAAAATATAACCGCCATACAGATACTACATACTACTCTCATAATAATCTTTTTGGAAAAAATATCAGTATATATTGGACAAAAAAGAAAAAAGAAAAAAGCTACGCACGAATCAAATTTTCTTATCTCGGTAGTAGATGGATATTTTTTAATGAAGTAACATTGGTTAATGCTGCTGGAAGTAGAATATCATTTCACATAAAAAGTACAGACATAAGTACAAATGTAGTTAGCGATAGAATTGTTAGTGAAAAAGCAAATTTTCTTTTATCTAAGGTAGACATAATTAGTTTAAAAAAACTTTTTAATTCTCCTTCTGTGGATTTAAGGTTGTCAGGAAAATCTCATAAAGACTATGCCTTAAGTGAATCAGAAATAAAATCCTTATTTGAAATTTTATCTTATAATCCATAACTATACTTAAGAAAATTAGTAGTGTTTTCTTTGCATGTATCTGTATTATTTGAGTATTTTATCATATATTTTATGTTGTTTATATATGAATAGTATTTTTTGTAATTGCAACTATGAAGATATTCTATCTTTGAAGTGGGTGATTTAGGAATACTATTAGATATAAGCCTATCTTTTCTAGTTTTGTGTTCGATCTCCACTTTTGAAACCGAATAAAAGGTACGACTATTGATATTCAAAAATCTTTATACATTAATTAATTTCTTATCTTCTTATATGTGAATAGTGGTCATATGGATTATTCTTATAATTTGTTTTTAGTTTTCCAACATCATTAACATTCACACTGCTTAAATCACACTTATTAGAGAGCTTATGATAATCGAAAGATTTACACCAGTCTTCATCTTCACAAGAAGTCATGCAGTTTACTACAGATACATTTTGTAATTGTTTATTGTTATGTCCACTTATAGCCGCATTTTTGGTCAATTTATAATTTGCAGCAATATTATTAGTATTCTGTGGTGCATTTGTATTGTTGGGCTTGTTTGGTAAACTTGTTTTATTAGTTGTACTAAAGATTCGCGTAAAACCAATTCCTTTTGTACCTGCATTATGGGACCAAGTTGCTGAATCAGAATCTAAAACTAAATATTTACCAGCAGATAATGTAATATTTGGATATACAATCCAGTAAACATTTTTTGCACCATTCATCCCCGATTTTAAAGTAGCTCTCCATGGGCCATATATTTTATTAGTATGTAAATTTATTAATTTTATATATGCTCCATATTTATTTCCTATTGAACCTTGGGCATTATTCCAGTGATACGTTTGAATAGAAGAAATATTTGTTGACTTATTTAAAGTAAATAAACTTTGCGTATTAGGCCAATTATTAACTGCACTTTTATTATCATAATTAACAATAAGATTATTAGCAAACATATTTGAAGCTAAAACAATTGAGAAGAGTAAAAATATTTTAAAAATATTTTTCATAATAGATTCCTTAATATTATATTATTCTAAATTATCTCATAGATATACTTAAAAAATTTAAAAGGTACTATAGTTTTTTTTGCTTTAGACAAAGAAGAAAAGAAACTTATAATTGAGAGAATAGAATATATGTATCAATATTAAGTACAGTCATTAGCTACAATAAAAAGACTGAAAGACTAATATACACAAATGCCAGAATATCTAAAAATATGACTTATTGGCTTTGCGGTTCTTTGTGTAAAATTTCTACTTTTTAATACGATATTGGTTTGAAGTAGTTTTGTATCTATTTATAAAAACTTAATATTTAGCTTAAAGTAAATTTTTGGTAGGACGTGCTCTATCGAATAATATGCTTATAAACACCCATTTGTAGTAGTTTTTATAGTTATGTTTATTCGTAATGTACCAATGAGTGTACCTAAAAAGAAAAGTGCTTAATTTTAAGACGAGAGTTCGATTCTTATTTAATGAATTAGATTATATCATTTTTTTTGATAAAAATTTGTGCTGTGATGTTACGAATCACGCCTATAGTATTAAGCCTTCGGGCTTACTTACTCCTAGAACACGGCACTTATAAGACCTCTTAAGGTTTCTATTCAATACTCATTTCTAACCTATTTCTAACCATAGAATGAAAAATTACTATTATTAACCTCAATAAAACAATAACACAATAACACATACATTACTATTTATCTATACAATCAATAGTATAAAACTTTCATAATCCACGACTGAAGCGTTTAGGTTTTTAAAATAATTTATTATATGAAATGATTTAAAAGCTTTTTTTTGTTCCAAAAGTCCTAAGGGTTTGTAGGAATACTGGATTTTGACTTGTTGAACACTTTGTGGAACATCCAAAGCTCATTGTGGTTGACTATGTTCCAAATAGTTTTGGTCTGTTTCTGGGTATCTTTTTATATTCTATAGTGGGTTTACATAATACTACTTCTCAAAACTCTATTATTTAGCTATAAGACCCTGAATATAGGGTCTTATAGCTTCCCTACAAAGCACTTTAAGTTTTCACACAACCTCTTACAACCTTAAAGTGTTTCTAGGAGACCCATCTTCCGGCGTGTCCTTTTCCTCGTCCAAAGATGCTGATATTGAAAACTCTTCCGAACTTTCAGAAGTAAACCTATTTTCTGCATATACCCCTGAATTAACTATGCTTAATAATACTAAACTCTTTATTAAATTTCCCATTTGTATCCTTTTCATCTAAATCCTTTGATAAATTGTATCTAAAAAAGTGAAGAAGTAATGAGCATTTTCATATATCTATGGGAATTGGAAAGTTAAGGTTTGAAAGTGGTTATCATAACAAATCTTCTCACAATAGAAATAAATTACTATAATCCCTAAAAATAGGGGCTCACAGCTCATTAACAAAGCATTTTAAGTTTTCATTCAACCCACTACAACCTTAAAGTACTTCTAAGAGTCCACTTTTTAGGTGGTTTCCCATTTAAGATTACAACAATTACTTCTTATTCTTAAGCAATAAGTTTCAATATAGTAGGTTAAGGTTGAAAGTTGGTTAACATAATGCAAGTTCTATTGAAAAAGACCTTAAAGTGCCTATTATAGGGGTGTAAAAAAGGGGAGTGTTAAAAAAGCTTCTCATTTAAGGTTGCACAGCTTAAACACATGAAAAAATGTACTTTTCACTTAAGGTTAGAGAGGAAAAACACTCTTTTCCGTACTAACCTTAATTAAGTTTCGAGCTGTTTTTCATTTCTTAAACTACAAAAATAAAAATAGTCTTGTATCTAAAACTATACCATACCAATATTAGAAATCAGGCTCCCTTGCTTCAATTACAATAACATTATTTTGTTGGCTATTGTCCTTTCCATATAAGCCCAAGTGTTTAGCTAACATATCAAGGGCTCTCAGTTTATCAAAACGCTTATACTCATCAATGATTGCATACTCTGCATTACCTTCTTCGTCTTTGCCTTGGTACTCTCTCTTTGATTTAAAAGAAGAAATTGCAGATGCTGAAGAATCATCCAACTCTTTAACTGGAACTAGCTGACCGTTTTTATCGTAAAGACTTCTTATATCATGGAATGCAGTTTTACATATTTCTTTAATTACCATATCAGCAGTAACTTGGGTTCTCTCACTTCTTTTTAGCATAAGCTCTTGAATATGGTTTTGAATGTTAACATTTACCAACAACCTTGAAGATTGAGCAATTGCTGTTTTTTCACTGTACCCTGCTCTTATTGCTGACTGAGTAGCATTCAAGTCAATAAGATATTCCTTACAAAATATTTCTTGCTTGTCTGTTATTTTCCTATTATTTTCTTGCATAAATTACCCCTAATTTCGTATTTACTTTTGACCTCGACTAAAGCCCAAGATATAAGGCTAAAGTTGATGTTTGTGTGAAAAACTTATGTATTAACTTAAAGGTACAAGATTTTTACATCAAGCCCACTAAATCGTTTAATAGTTTTCGCCATTTTCTTGAATAACTTTTCTAATTCTTTTACTTTTACTTTCCCGAGATAAGAACTAAGAAAACTAAACTCTAAGCGTTCAATATCTTGAGAAAGTTTCTCTTTATTCGACTTACTGTAGCTTTTTATATTCAGACGGTTGTTTGATTTTTTCTCACTCTTGCTTTTGTAATAAGTTGTATTCCAATATCTAAAAGGAACTCTATCTTCACAAAGTTTTTTTATCACTTTGTTTGGTATCTTTCCCTTATAATCAATTGCAATATCTAACCTTGTAATTGTTTCATCTTGTATATGTTCTAATAACTCATGTAACAGCTCACTAAGAAGCTTTGATTTATCATTGTAAGCATGAAGTCCAGCAAATTCTAAAGTCTGTTTGTGAGGACTTACTGCATACCTTTTTATGGGTAATGCTAGTCCAGAAGATGTATGAAGTATTTTTGCTTCAACTATGTTTCTAGTCAATGACTTTTTAAAAGTTTCTTTCCATAGTTTAGGCTCAAACACTCCTATACTTTTGACTGTCTGTATGATATAGTCATCATTGAAAAAATAATCTTCTAAGTGTGTGCTACTAAAGTTCATAGAATCAATTACTCCCTTGAGCTTCATAGTGATTTACTGCGTCAATACTTGGCTTTTGTTCTAGAAAACACAACACATCATCAGTCGCGTAACTCTTTAATAGTTCTTTGGCTTTATTGAGATTATCCATAGTCGGCTGTAAAATATAAGGTTTATAGTATGAGTATCTACTCTCTCTTGATACATCATCTATAAAATCAATCCCACTTTTCACTAGATCAACTTTTATATTTTCAATGCGTGAAGTTAAATAAACTATTGTATCGCTGTACTGTCTTACATCAATATTATCTAATAAATCAGATAATACTAAATAGTGTGAGATATGCTTAGGTTTTTTCATCTAAGCTACCTCAACACTATTGAAGAGTTTATTAATCTCTTCAATATCAAAGACTGTTACTCTAGCACTTAATTTTTTTGGTGTTAATTTTCCTTCTTTTGCATATAACCAAATTGTGGATAAGCCCACTCCCAATAGTTGCGATAATTCTCTAGCTCGATAATATTTCTTTTGTCTCATTTCTGAATATTGAATAGTACTCATTTTTACATCCCTTTAGAATAGGACATAATTGCAATTATGTTTAGTGATTCAGAATACTAGCCTCGTATTTTTTATAAGTGCAATACCAACTACTGCAACTCATCTTAATCTAAGTACTATGATACAGGACATGGTATAGATTTATAAATGTATAGTTACAGAATGAAAGTTCGCTATTTAGGGGGCTTTTGAAGGGTAAAACTATCAAATTAACATCTTAATTTGATAGTCCTACTTTTTTTAGAAAATAAATTAAAACCTTGAGGTTATTTATTGTATTTTTTCTTTTTATTTAAAGAATAAATATGTGGATATAATTTATTTAACTTATCTTGTTCACTCTTTGGAATATTAAATTTTTGCTTATTAAAGATTTGATTCATGATTTTTTTTGTTGTAGTGTGTAGCTTAGTTTTTTTACCTGTTTCAAAATCAAAGTTTACTTTCCTAGTAAGTTCAAGTTCAAGTTCAATATTAATTTGTAGTTGGTATCTTATCTCTGTTGGTGTTCTAGGTAACATAAACTCAATCTCACAATTAGGTTCTAATGATGAATTTAGAATATCATCATCAGACTTATACACCCTTTTTAGATAAATAAATCGACTAACTTCTTCATATTTTTTTTTGAGGTTTTCATAGTTAGTTATAAAGTTATTTTCATTTTCATTTCTATTAACCAATAAACAAGATTGTTTAATATCTATTAATGCTTTTATTACCATTATTAAAACTTTATATGCACTTAATTCATCTAATCTTGGCTTATGATTATCAAGAATATCTAAAGTAGTGTAGATATCTTTAGAGTAATAATCAATATTATTTATTATCATTCCTTTATTATCTAAAATATACGACTTATATGAGTACTCTCTAGTCACATAGTCATCTAAATTCAAATTAGGCACTATTACTGTTTCTAAATAACTTAAAAAATCTATAACATTTGGATATTTTATTGATTCCATTATTCCACCACCTTACCTAATCTATGAAGATAATTACTCCACCATTGCATAAGTGGTTTTAACTGTTCGGTATAGTCTGCTTTATTTGAATATGCTCTTACTTGCTTTTTAGTTTCTTGATGATCTAATGCTCTTTCTTTTGTATCGTACGTTGCGTTATGCTGTTTTTGATGTGTTTCTATAAGGCTTCTGAATGTACCACGAAAACTATGAGTAGTTTGCTTTTTTTCTTCTATACATCCCATGAGCTGTAATGCTCTATTTGGACTTTCTTTATTGATAGGATATTTTCCCTTACTTAAAAATACGAATGATTGGTAGCCAGTTAAAAGGTATTGCTCTTGTAGAATTTTAATAACTTGCTCACTTAATGGAATTCGATAGTCTGGTAAATTAGTATTTTTTACTTTCATTAATTTTCTAGGTATTGTTAAAAGCTTATCCTCAAAGTTTATATGTTCCCATTTTAGATTACATAAGTTGTCTGCTCGCAAAGGTACGTGTAAAACGAACAGTAAGGCACTACGTACCGAATAATGACCTTGATACCCATGTATCTTATTGATAAGCTCTATTAACAGTTTCTCATCGGTTATCTTTGCATAGTGTTTTACTTCTTTTTTAATAATAACTAAGTCTTTCATAATATCTTGGAAAGGATTGTATTTGCATAAACCTTTTGTAATGGCGAACTTCCAAACTGTATTTAGTTCTGAAAACATTCTACTAGCACTTTCAACATAGCCTTGTTTTTCTTTTGCTTTAATCACTTCGATAATATCTTGATGAGTAATATCTTCAATATTCTGATTCTCTAAAAATGGATAAATACTATTCTTAAACATTGAACGCTTTTTCTTATTTGTATCTGCTATTGTTTTTGTTGCATCAAAATTTAACCAATCTTCTGCAATTTGTTTAAAGTTATTATTTGACTGTTGTTCTTTTAGTTTATTCTGTTCTTTGTAATAATCAATAGGATCAATTCCTTGCGAAATTAGTTCTAATCGTATATTTCTCTTTTTCCTTGCATTAGCAAGTGTAACATCTGGATAGCTTCCTAATGATGTTTTTCTTCTTTTTTGCAAAGTAGGGCTGTTGTATCTAAACTCCCATGATTTAACACCGCTTGATTTTATTAACAGTTGTAGACCTTTACCATCTGATAAAGCATAATCTTTATTTTGTTTCTTAGTATTTTTAATTTCTGTATCTGTTAATGGGGTGCTCTTTCTGGGCATACAAATCCTTTTAGGTACATCTAAAATGTAATCGAACGTAAAATGGTACACCATGTACCAATAAAAGTACCTTAAAGATATAGATTCCCTTGTATTGCCTTAGACTAACATAGAGTATAGATATGAGGTTTGGTATGTAATTCAGGGGATTTTATAGTGTTTTCAGATTGTGTGAGATTAAGTTTTGGTGGAGACGTGCGGGATCGAACCGCAGTCCTAAAGTTGAGTTTCTGTGACGTCTACATGTTTAGAGAAGTTGTTAAAATTTAATTTTGCTTCACACACCTTGCAAAGCTACACAAAACGAGCCTCTAAATTCATACTAAGACGAGACAAACTCAGCATATATCTACATAAGGGTTATACTTCGAATCCGACTTATCTAGAGTCCATCGGTGAAGCAGCCCGTCCTCTAAGAGGGGGTAAAACTTATGCTACTGCGTAAGCTGGGCGGTAATTTGTATTGTTTGCGTTTAAGCAAGTTTAAGCCGTGTAACGGAAGTGCTCAGTCCGACATGCAATCACAGACCACCAACTCCAGTCGAAGCCAAGTCGTCCCCAAATAACTTCTAGAATTGTACAGTTATTTTCTTAATAATAGAATTTATACATATTTTTCTATCAAGAAAATGGGTAATTTTAGGCAAACATAGTACAATAAAAAAAGTATAATGAAATCTAATACTAGGAAATTATTATGGTTGATGGCCTTAAGCAAAAAACCCATTACTCATATCTATTTATTTTTATTGTCTTTACTCTCATGCTTCTCACGACTGTATTCTTGATATACAGTGAAAAATCAACAGCACATAATATTAATATAGCTGGGAAACAAAGAATGATAAGTCAACGTATTGCACTACTTTGTAATAATTATTATGATAACCCATCTAATGAAAGAATAAAGTTCCAGATAGAAGAACAATTAATTACTTTTAACTTCAATCATGATGTGATTACAAACATTGGTAATAAAAAGCTCGATGAGATATTGTATAGTTCACGTTATCAATATGATAATTCATTGCATATATATGAAAGTAATGTATTAAAGTTCTTGTCCAATAAAAGTCTTGAAAAACTCAAAATTATTAACTATACAAATGAATCTTTACTTCGTACTGCCGACACCCTTGTCGAAGTTATGGAAAATGAATTTGCATATTTTATAAACTTTTTTATCTCTCTTATATTGATATTATCCACAATATTTATGGCTACACTCTATTTTGTCTATAAAAACATAACGTTGAGCTCCATTCTAAAGATGCAAGAGGCACTCAATACAGTTGAAAAAGATGAGCAGTTTATCAAATCTATTGTAGACAATTCTGCACATGCTATTATTACGACCACTTCTGAGGGCTTTATTACCCTTTTTAATAAGCAAGCTGAATCTTTACTTGGGTATAAAAGTGAAGATATCATAAATAAACATACACCTGCACTTTTTCATAAAGAAGCTGAAGTCGTGCAAAGAGCAGAAGAACTAAGTACAGAACCCAATAAAATTATAAAACCAGGATTTGATGTATTTGTAGAAAAAACAAAACGTGGATTGAAAAATACTGATGAATGGATATACGTTGATATTAAAGGTAAAGAAATAGTTGTAAAATTATCGATAACTGCTTTAAAAGATAAAAATGGATTGTTAAATGGTTATATGGGAATAGCAGAAGATATGACTGAGATTAAGATGAAAGAGAGTGATATTAAAAACTATTTACACCTTATAGATGAAAATATTATTACTTCGACAACTGATTTATCAGGAAAAATAACATTTAGTTCAAAAGCATTTAATAGGATAAATGGCTATCTAAAAAATGAGTTGCTAGGAAAAAACCATAGAATAGTTAGACATGAAGATATGTCTAGCGATACTTATAAAGAGTTATGGGAATATATTTCAAACGATAAAGTTTGGCATGGTGAAATAAAGAATAAGAGAAAAGATGGAAGCTTTTACTGGGTATATGCAACTATATATCCTATATACGACAATGATAAAAATAAAATAGGTTACACAGCTATTGGACAGGATATTACGGATAAAAAGACAGTTGAAATGCTTTCTATTACAGATGCTTTGACTAATCTATACAACCGTAGATATTTTAATGATGTAGCGCAAATTGAACTCGATAGGGCAAAAAGAGATAAAAATCTATTTGCATTTGTATTATTAGATATAGATCATTTTAAGAAGTATAACGACATGTATGGGCACCAAGAGGGAGATAATGTTCTTATAGATGTCTCTCAATCATTAAAAGATAGTTTTCAACGTTCTATAGATATTGTGTTTCGTCTTGGTGGAGAAGAATTTGGGGCTATAGTCAATGCAAAAAATATAAAAGAAATTGAATACTTAGTAGAACAAGCCCGTGCAAATATTGAAGACTTAGCAATTGAACATAAGTTAAACGTTCCATCTAAAGTAGTTACTGCTTCTTTTGGTGTAGTTATTTTATATGCTGATGACTTCACCAAAGTACGTACGATTGATGATATTTATAAAGCTGTTGATGATCTACTTTATGAAGCAAAAGAGACAGGAAGAAATAAAATTGTACTCAAGGAAATATAATGAAATTAATATATAGCGCTTTAATGCTAGTACTATTTATCTTTAGCGGATGTTCTAATGATGAAGAGGTAGATACTTTTCGAGTAGGAACAAATATTTGGCCAGGATATGAAGCATTACATTTGGCAAAAGATCAAAATGAGTATAAAAATAATATAGATATATTGACTTATGATTCCGCAACGATTGTACTCAACAAATTTAGAAAAAAAGAGATAGAAGCAGCAGCGCTTACTCTTGATGAAGTGATATTATTAAAAGATCAGGGCTATGATCCTGTAATCATTGCTGTTTTAGATATTTCTGAAGGGGCTGATGTATTACTTTCAAAGCCGTATATTAATTCAATTTCTCAATTGAAAGATAAGAGTATTGGTGTTGAAAATTCTGCACTAGGTTCCTATATCTTGGCGAGAGTGCTTGAGTTGGCTAACCTTACATATGATGATGTACAACTTGTTCCCTTAGGTGTTAACCAACACGCAAATGCGTTTAGAGATAATGTTGTTGATGCCGTAATAACTTTTGAACCAGTACGTTCTGAGCTATTGAAAATAGATGCAAAAGAGATATTTACAAGTAAAGAAATTCCTGGTGAAGTAGTTGATGTCTTAGTAGTTAGAAAAGAGTTTACAGATAGTATCTATGTAGAAGATATTTTACATGCATGGGAACGCTCTAGTCAAAAAATAATATCTTTAGATAATACCGCTATTAGTTTGATTGCAAAACGTCTCAATCAAACTAATGATGAATTTATTAGTTCTTTAGATGGTCTTAGTATCCCAACACTTGAAAAGTCGAATCTAATGCTTCAAGATAAATCTTTAAAGAAAACAATTGTAAAAATTCAAAATGTTATGATTGAAAGAAAGTTACTTCAAAAAGAGATAGATGTTGAATCTCTATTAAGATAATCCATTAATTTAGTCTTCAAACGTTTGCGCATTCCTTGAAAAGAGCATAGATAGATGAATGCTTTAAACCTTGTATCTTTAAATTATAAAGAGGCACACTTAACGTTTCAGCTTGATTCTAATTAAGTTTAAACTTGGGTATAATCAAAGAATGATAATAAAAAATAATATATGGAAATTGTTTTGCCTGATATTTTTCGGAGGTTTATCTTTACTTATATCTCTTTTATATGTCAGCTTTAACGATATAAATATTAGATACCACACTCAAATAAAACACTATACAGAAATTTTATCTGGGTCTGTAAACGCTGATTTTTTGCAAAAAGATATGATACTTGATATTGTTGGAAAACAGCTCTTTCATGATGATAGTTATAAGGATACAAAGAAAACAGAACATATTTTAGATGATTTGTTAAAACAAAACCCAAACCTTGTAAGTTTTGGACTTGCTGATGTAAATGGTAATATCCTTATCTCGAACTCTAAGGTTAACATTAACAATAAAAAAAATCTCCTCACTGATGAAGTTACAAATTATGATTTTAAAAGCTCACTTACAAGTAAGAATATGGTTGTGGCAAGAACGTATTACTTTCAAGGAATACAAAAGTGGATTATTCCTTTAAGAAAAGCTATTCGTGATGAAAATGGAAAAATTTTAGGGGTCGTGATAGCTGGTATTAAAAATAATAGAAATAGTAGTTATCTTGATACTTTTACATTATCAAAGAATAAAACAGTTGTTATAACAAAAGACTTTGATAAGAGTAACAAGGTTTATAGACAGTACTATAGCAATTTTGAAAATATTTCTAATGAAGATATATACAATATCCCTATTTCTGATGAATCAACAATGAGTGTGGGTAAAGAACTTCAAAAAAAATATAATTACTCCTTTGAAGAATTGAGAACCAATGAAAAGACTCTTAGTGTAGAGGCTATAGACTCGTTTGGAAAACAAATGATCGCGGGTATAACATATGATGAAAAGTATAAGCTTTGGATATTAGTTCAGGGTAATAAGCTCGATATATGGCATGAGTTTTATAGTATATTAGTAGTTTATACAGCACCATTCGTAGTAATATTTATATTAATATTTATATTATCCAAAAATATTGCAACAAATGAACAGAGGAAGAATAAAGAGCTCATTTTTCAAGCGCAACATGATAGTTTAACTAATCTTCCAAATAGAATTTATATGTATGAAAATATATCTACTTGGAAAAGCAGGCATAAAGATAAATATCATGTCCTTTATCTTGATTTAGATAATTTTAAAAATATTAATGATAAGTTTGGGCATACAGTTGGGGATAAGATATTAGTAGAGGTCGCACAAAGACTAAAAGGGTTCTTTAGTAAAGATGATATGCTAATCAGACAAGGTGGTGATGAGTTTATTGTACTTATGGACGAGGTAGATGAAATATATGTGGAGAAACAGATGAATAATCTAATCACCATAATATCCAAAATTTATCATATAGATACAAAAGAGTTTAGAATTGGTATGAGTGTTGGAGCTTCTCAGTATCCAGCAGATGCTTCGGATATCGAAGAGTTATTAAGTTTAGCAGATACCGCAATGTATGAGGCTAAAAAACGAAAAAATTCATACTGCTTATTCTCGGAGAAAATGCGTTCTTATCGTGCTATAAAAACAGATATAGAACATGAGCTTAGAGGTGCAATAGAACAAGATGAACTTTGGATGGTCTATCAACCACAAATAAATGCAAAGGGTAGTTTGTGTGGAGTGGAGGCACTTATAAGATGGGAAAATATAAAACTTGGAAATATAGGACCGGATAAGTTTATATCTGTGGCTGAAGAGACCGGGCTCATGAAAGAGTTGGGAGAATTTATTTTAATTACTTCTTTGAGAGATATTAAATCAATCCAATCGCTCCAAGGCATATCATTTAACTTGTCAATAAATATTTCTGTAGTTCAGCTGGTAGAATCAGATTTTTTAGAAAATTTTCTAGAAATAGTTGAAAGTGAAAAATTTGATAAATCATATTTAACTTTGGAAATTACGGAGAGTTTATCTATAGAAGATTTAGATGAAGTTTTACCACTGTTACATGCCATACGAAAAGAGGGTATAAAGCTATCATTAGATGATTTTGGTACAGGTTACTCATCTTTAAGTATCTTAAGAGATTTACCCATAAATGAGCTTAAAATAGATAAAAGTTTTATAGATAATATTTTATACGACGATAGTGAAAAAGCACTTGTTCAAACTATTATAAATATGGGAAAAACCTTTAACATGAAAACTCTTGCAGAAGGGGTTGAAAGTTTAGGTCAAGTAGAAGAATTAAAAAAAGTTGGATGTGATATATTTCAAGGCTACTATTACTCAAAGCCGCTCTCTAAAGAACAATTAGTAGATTTTTTGACACATGATAGTTTTAAGTAGATTTTAAAAGAAGTGGTGGCCAATCTCGGAATCGAACCAAGGACACACTGATTTTCAGTCAGTTGCTCTACCGACTGAGCTAATTGGCCACGCTTATTATTGTAAGGTCTTTAAAAGGTGGTGGCCAATCTCGGAATCGAACCAAGGACACACTGATTTTCAGTCAGTTGCTCTACCGACTGAGCTAATTGGCCATCTTTTAAAGACCGAAATTATACCTCTCCTCTACTGAAAGTAAGCTTATTCTTGTAAATTTACCGAAGTGGTATGGCCCAGTGATGTTTATAGGCTAAAAGTCTAAGAAGTAAAGAAGATAAAAATAGACCTGATATTGTATAAACAGAGATTAAATTATACATGTCTAAAAAGTATAAAACCACTGCAATCATGATAGCTACAGTTCCATAAAAGCCTGTTTTAAGAACAAAGGGGACTTCATTAATGATGATATCCCTCATAATACCTCCCCCAACAGCGGTTAAGAATGTCATAGCAATTACACCAGTTAGGTTAAAGCTTCCTTCTATCGCAATAAGGGCACCGGAGATACTAAATGAAATAAGACCAATAGAATCACTTAATATAAAAGAAGGCTTATTTTCAATACTCTCTCGACGGTGAAGTTTAAAAAGTATCATGAGTATAAAAACAGATAAAACAACTATACCAGGGTAATGATGACTAAATGTGTAGGGTGTTCTATCTAAAGCAATATCTCTCATAATTCCACCGCCTAGAGCAGTTAAAAAGGTAGATATAAGGGCACCAAGAAGATCGAGCTTACTTTTCGCAGCTACAAAGAATCCACTCATAGCAAATGCTATCATGCCTATAAGGTCTGTTACTTCAAACATTTAGCTAAGGCTTCTACTAGTGCAATTTTTTCGAGTGCTTTAATTTTTCCTTCTAATGTCTCAGAAGTTTCACCGCTTATTAAAGTAAGCTCTTTTTGTAGAATTATCTTTCCTTCATCATACTCTTCATTTACCTCGTGAATTGTTACTCCGCTGATTACTTCATTATTATTTATAACTGCTTCATGTACAAATCTTCCGTACATTCCCTCCCCTCCATATTTTGGTAAAAGTGCAGGGTGGGTATTTATTACTTTAAAATCATTTGTTATTTTGATAGAGATTTTTTTCATGTAACCAGCGAGTATCACGTACTGACAGTTGTTTTCTTGGAGTATTTGATGAATTGTATCATCTGGATGTGAATTAGTTTTTGAGTTTACGAGAAAACTTTGTATATTGTATGCTTTTGCTTTTTCTAAAACAGGTGCATTCGTGTTATTTGTAATTACAAGCTTGATATTGAGATTTAAAATCTTATCTTCACAAGCCTTAAGTAAAGTGTCAAGTCCGCTGCCATTATGTGAGGCTAATACTGCTATGTTTATCATGATAATTGTGTTACTGCCTTTTTAAATTCATTGCCTCGTTGTGCATAAGAAGTAAATTCATCCAAACTTGATGCAGCAGGGGAAAGAAGAGCTACTTCACCGAGTTCAAGGTTTGTATCTATCTTTGAGATTGCATCTGCGAGATTGAGACATAGGTCTGCGTTTATAGAGTATTCACATGCTAGTTGTGTAAGTTTTTCTTTGTTTGAACCAATAGTGTAAATTTTGACATCAATACTTACTAAATACTCAAACAGTTCATTCAATTCTACGCCCTTGTCATCGCCACCAAGTATCAGATGTATATTACTGTCTTTGTATCGATTGAGTGCTGCGATAGTTGCATCAATGTTTGTAGCTTTTGTATCATTTACCCAAAGTCTATTTTTAGAATCTTTTAACTCTTCTTGTCTATGGGGATCTAATTCAAAAGAATTTATCTTCTCATAGTCTATTTTATCAAAAAGTATTTTTTCAACTGCCATAGCTAAAAGTGCATCAGCTAAAAAGGCACCTTTAAACTTTACTTTTGTCGTGTCTATATTAAAGTTTGCGGCTAGGTCTTCTTCATTTGAATAAGAAATAACCTTCGCCTCTGTTTTATAGTCCTTATAAGCATCAGGAATAATCGCTACTCCACCATCTTTCATTGTGTCTAGAGGCTTGAGTTTAGCGTGAACATACTCTTGCATACTTCCATGCCATGATAAATGGTCTGGATTAATTGGAAGGAGTACGTAAATATTTGGTGCGGCTATATTTGTATAGTGGATTGTAAAGGAACTTGTTTCAAGAATCCAAATCTTTGCATTGCTATCTAGCTCCCCAAGAGCTGTACCAATGTTTCCACCAGCAAGAGAACCTTTTTCTTTTAAAAGATGTTGCATCATTTGCGTAGTAGTTGTTTTTCCGTTTGTTCCACTAATCCAAATATTTAAAGGCATCGTATCTGCAAAGTAATCATATTCACTTATGAGGTTTTTTGCTTTACTTATAAGAGGGTTAGATGGTGGAATGCCAGGTGATGGAATCTCTAAATCAGAGTTCTCAGGATGAAAATCAGAAGATGGTTTTACTGTAAATCCATTTTCATCTTTATAGACCTGCGTACATTTATCATCATAAAATACTGCATGAGGGATATGTTTGGCAATAGCCTTCGTTGTGCCGCCATAACCAAATAAAGAAACTCTTTGCATCTATCTGATTTTAAGTGAGATAAGAGCTATGATGTTTGAAAGAATTGCGATAATCCAGAAACGAACTATGATTTTATTTTCGGCCCAGTTTTTCATCTCAAAATGATGGTGAATTGGTGCCATTAAGAAAACTCTTTTTTTACGGAGTTTAAAAGAACCAACTTGTAAGATAACTGATAAAGTCTCGATTACAAAAATGGAACCAATGAGAAGAAGTAAAATTTCACTTTTAGAGATGATTGCTAGGTAGCCTAAAAAAGCACCTATGGTAAGAGAACCACTGTCCCCCATAAAAACTTCGGCAGGATGACAGTTGTACCAAAGAAAACCTGTAAGTGCACCCATAAGAGCTGCAGCTACGATAGCTACTTCACCAACATCAAAGTTTGGCATTAAAAGATAAGTACTAAAATTTGAATGACCTGTGATATAGATAATTATAACAAAAGAGCCCAGAGCTGCGATAGAAGGAACAGTCGCCAGTCCATCAAGTCCATCAGTTAGGTTAACTGCATTTGAAGTCGCAATGATAACGAGAACCCAAAGTAGTACAGAAAATATTCCCATATCAATGACGGGAGATTTGAAAAATGGTACGTAAAGATCAGTGTTAAAGTCAGCAAAGTAACAAAGGTAACAAGCAATAATAAGTGCAGATATAATTTGAAATATTAGTTTTGTTCTCGCTTTTAAGCCAGCTAGGTTTTCATTTTTTCTAATCTTCGCATAGTCATCTTGAAAACCTATTAAAGCAAAAAGTACAAGAGTGATTATTGCCCCAATTGCATAAACATTTGAGAATTTTATAGTAATAAGTGAAGCTAAAATAGTTGCTAAGATAAATACAATTCCACCCATTGTAGGGGTAGATGCTTTTTCCTTATGTCTATCTGGTGCCCATTTATTGATAGGTTGCACGCTAGATGTTTTTTGAGCCCATTTAATAAACTTTGGCATAAGTAAAAGGGTAAACAGCAGGGCTATGAAAAATGCTACACCAGCACGGATAGTAATGTAACCTAGAATGTTAATATCGAAATTTTGGTGAAGCCAGTAAAGCAAATCTTGTCCTATTTATATATTTATGACATTATAGTATAATCTTTAAAATCTTTATTAACAAAGGAATATCCAGTGAGTAAAAAGGCGATTTTAGTCATTACAGACGGGATTGGTTATAGTCCTAAAACTGAGCACAATGCTTTTTTTAATGCACAAAAACCAACATACGATAAGCTCTTTAAGGAAGCTCCTCATTCTTTGATTGACACTTCTGGTTTGAGTGTTGGCTTACCAGAGGGACAGATGGGAAATTCAGAAGTTGGGCATATGAGCATAGGAAGTGGAAGAGTTTTATACCAAGACTTGGTAAAAATATCTCTAGCACTCTCTGAGAATACCTTAGAAGATAATGAAGAGTTACAAGTACTAATGGCTAAGTCAGATAGACTTCACCTTATTGGACTTTTAAGTGATGGCGGGGTTCACTCTCATATAGATCATTTTATGGGACTTGCAAAAATAGCCTCAAAAAATGGAAAAAAAGTTTTCCTTCACCTCATTACTGATGGACGTGATGTTTCACCAACGTCTGCTGGAAAGTACATTAAAATAGTTGAAAATGAACTTGATGAAAACATGTCTATTGCTACGATATCGGGACGTTTTTATTCTATGGATAGAGATAACAGATGGGAGAGAGTACAGCGTGGATATGAAGCAATTGTAGATGCAAAACCGAAAACAGACTGGCTACCCCAAGGTTATATTGGACATTCTTACTCTATGGGTGAAACTGATGAGTTTGTAGAACCAACTGCTTTTGAAGGTTATGATGGTGTCAAAGATGGGGACAGCATCTTAACAATCAATTTTAGAAGTGATCGAATGAGAGAGATGGTATCGGCTCTAGGAAGTTCTGAGTTTAATGGTTTTGCTAAGCGTCATATTGGAGTAAACTTAGCAACTATCACTGAATATGATAGGAGCTTTGAATATCCAGTTCTTTTTAGAAAAGATGTACCTAAAAATACTTTAGCTGAGGTTATTGCTAGTAAAGGCTTAAGACAACTTCATACAGCAGAAACTGAAAAGTACGCGCATGTTACATTCTTCTTAAATGGTGGCATAGATGAGCCATATGAAAATGAGACACGGGTACTTATACCTTCTCCAGATGTTAAAACATATGATATGAAGCCAGAAATGAGTGCAAATGAAGTTGGACAAGCTGTTTTAAAAGCGATGGATGAGAGTTACGACTTTATAGTTGTTAATTTTGCCAATGGTGATATGGTTGGTCATACTGGAGATGAAGAAGCTGCTAAAATCGCAGTAACTACGGTGGATGAACAACTAGGTAAGATTGTGAAAAGTGCAAAAGATAATGACTATGCTCTGGTTCTTACCTCAGATCATGGAAATTGTGAAGAGATGAAAGATGATGAGGGGAATACTCTTACAAATCATACAGTTGGTAAAGTATGGTGTTTTGTGATGGCTGATGGAGTTAGCAAAGTAGAAGCGGGTGCTTTAAACAACATCGCACCAACAGTTTTAAAACTTATGGATATAGAGATACCATCTGAGATGGATCATAGTTTAGTATAATAATCAAAAATAATTTAAGGATAATAAATGAAATTTTCAGGAAATAACGTCTTAGTTACAGGTTCAAGTCGTGGTATTGGTGCAGAGATTGCAAAAACTTTAGCTGGTTTTGGTCTTAAGGTATGGGTTCATTACAGAAGTGGAGCAGTAGAAGCTGACGCTGTAAAAGATGCAATTGAAGCGGCAGGTGGAAAAGCTGCAGTAATTGGCTTTGACGTTAGTGATGAAGCTGCTTTTGTAGATGCAATCAAAACTATTGTAGATTCTGATGGTGAATTATCATATCTTGTAAATAATGCTGGAATCACAAATGATAAACTTGCTCTTCGTATGAAAACAGAAGATTTTATGTCAGTTATCAATGCAAATCTTACAGCTACTTTTGTAGGTTGCCGTGAGTCTATGAAAGCGATGAGAAAGAAAAAGTTTGGTTCAGTTGTAAATATATCTTCAATCATTGGTGAAACTGGTAATGCTGGACAAACTAACTATGCTGCATCTAAAGGTGGAGTAATTGCAATGACAAAAAGTTTTGCAATAGAAGCTGCAACAAGTGGTATCCGTTTCAACTCTGTAACTCCTGGTTTTATTTCTACTGAGATGACAGAAGTATTAGCAGATGAAATTAAAGATGAGATTAATGCCAAAATTCCGATGAAGAGAATGGGATCAGCAAGTGAAGTTGCAGAAGCGACAGCTTTTTTACTCTCAGACCATGCAAGCTACATTACTGGTGAAACATTAAAAGTAAATGGTGGTATGAATATGGCGTAACGCCATAGTCCCAAGTAGTAACTATAAAATTTATTACTATGAAAGAGAAGCTGTTTATTGGAATTGAGTGGCTATATTATGAATACAACTATAAAGGGACAACTTCTAAGACAAGTGCAGTTGAGGCAATGATTAAGTATAGTTTTTAAACTTATTGTGCTAAAATTGTCCTCCCAACATAAAATATAGGAAATTAGATGGACAATTTAGAAATATTAAATGAAAAAGTATCTCAAGTACTACAACAGTACAATTCTTTAAAAAGTGAAAATGAGATGATTCGGAATGAACTTATCACATTAAAAGCAGAAAAAGAGATTAAAGATCAAGAGATAGAAAAATTATCAGATGCTAATACGATGAAAGATTTAGAAATCGAAGAGATCGTAAATAAAATAGAAAGTATTTTAGGCTAAGCTTATATGACTAAAAAAATAGGTTTACACATAGGTGGTCGCCGTTTTGATGTTGATGTTGAAGAAGGATTTGCTCAGTTTTTAGAACATAATATGGCAAAAGACTTCAATATTGAAGGAAACAATGACTTAAAACTATTACTTCAAGCGTACGTGAGAAAAAACCATGAATTATATATGCAAGAGAAAAAAGTAGAAGAAATTATAAAAAAGATAGACATTTTATAATCCTATAAGCTAAAAGTGCTATAATTTCATTCTCTCAAAACAGAGATGGTGTGCGCTCGTAGCTCAGCTGGATAGAGCACTGGTTTGCGGTACCAGCGGTCACACGTTCGAATCGTGTCGGGCGCACCATTAAACTACAACAATTTTACTTCACTTTGAAAATCTTGAATTAATCTTAGAAATGTCGCGGAATAGAGCAGTTCGGTAGCTCGTCGGGCTCATAACCCGAAGGTCACAGGTTCAAATCCTGTTTCCGCAACCAATTTACTAATTATATTTTTAAAATATAATTTACATAACAAATATCGCGGAATAGAGCAGTTCGGTAGCTCGTCGGGCTCATAACCCGAAGGTCACAGGTTCAAATCCTGTTTCCGCAACCAAATACTAAATCCTTTATTTATAGGCTTTATAACAACATATTTTAAACAAATTTAACTCGACTTATATCTTCGTATCAATAAGCCACATTAAACACCTTTTAGAACCACTCAACTTGTTATCCACCTATTGTTAAATGATTTAATGAAAATTAAAAACAAAAGGAAATAAATGTCAATTACAAACATAAAACAGACAGAAAAAGTCAAAGTATTTTTAAGATTATTAGATAATCAAGAAAATATTGAAATAGCTTGTTCTAAAGCTGGACTTAATATCGAAACAACAAAAAAATTCTTATCTCTATAAGAAAGGCGCAATCCTCTCAAGCCTAGACGCAATATTAAATTAATGAGACTCACGGCATTGATTTAATTTACTTAAACTTATAAAAACTATATTTTTTTTTAATAATAAACTATTATTACGATATACTGAATCCAATATCATAATACTTGATCTGTATTTGACTTCGTTTTTATAATCCTTTAAAAACACAATAACTACATATAAAGCCTAGATCTACTCGAATTAACAGTAACAGATTTTTGTTAGGTTTTTTCATAATTCACTTTCTATCTATACCATTTCAATACCAGCATGTATGGCTGGAAACTTTTATAGGAACTAATATGACATATGGTGAATACAATTACCTTCTAAAAGAAAGTATGACATTAAAAAATGGTGTATGGATTGCAACTAGACCCGCAATGAGTACACCGGCTAAGATGTCTAGAAAAGAAGCTTCAATATATTATACATGTAAATTTAGTAAATATTGGGAATCTAAAAGTAATTAAAACTGCTGCAGAGAATAGTTTTTAGGATGAGATATAGTTTAAATCATCGTGATAGACATTGAAAATTAACTGTATTTTGGTAACTCTTACTAAAATACTCCCTAAAAAAAATAAAATTATATTAAAATATCAAAAGAATTTTAATAATATGCGATAGCTGATGAAGACATTAATCAAAGTAATATTTGTTACTCTGGCTCTTAGTCTCACAGTAAATTTGTCATGATGACTATCACGTAGAAATAATAGTAACTACCGATATCGAGCTAAGTTCTAACGAGTGTAAAAAAAGGAAAGTAATGAATGAAATAAAACTTTTAGTGGAAGATAAAAATATTACACTTGTTTTAGCTATATTAGATAATTTAAAAGAGGGGCTTATCTCAGATATTCAAAGTAATACCGAGACAAAAAAGCCACCAAAAACTACACGCTACCAACCAAAAGTAAATACTATAGTGAAGGAAGAGGATTCAGGTACTGCTGATACAAGTGGAAAGTATATGAATCCAGCAAGCTACAAACGTAGAATGAAAAAGTAGCTAAAACAGTATGAAATATATTTTTATGTTGAGCTCTATTTTAATATTTTTTACAGCTACCCTTTATGCAAATGAAGAGGATAGAGTAAGTAGTGCAGTTGTGTTCATGTACCACCATTTTGGAAAAAGTAAGTATCCATCTACAAATATAAAACTTGAACAATTTAAAAAGCAGTTAGATTACTTAGAAGCGCATCATTACAATGTATGGCCACTATCCAAGATCCTTAGATATGTAAAAAATAGAAGAGGCTTACCTTCAAAAACAGTAGGTATAACTATTGATGATGCATATATTAGTACTTATACGCACGCATACCCGATGTTGAAAAAAAGAAACTTCCCTTTTACGGTTTTTGTAAATACCAATCCCATAGGACATAACTCGGTCAATTATATGACTTGGGAGCATATGAAAGAAATGAAGCTATATGGTGCAGAGTTCGCAAACCATTCTAGTACACATGATTATCTTACACCTAAAAAAAATGAACGAAAAGTGGAGTGGCAAAAAAGAATAAAAAGAGAGATAGAAGATGCTCAAAGAATCTTGCACAGAGAGTTAGGACAGACAACAAATGAAAAACCTAAGGTTCTCTCTTATCCATTTGGCGAATACACACAAGAGAGTGCAGACTTTATCCAGCGTTTAGGATACATTGGAGTAGCACAGACCTCTGGGGTTCTAAGTTACGATAGTGATTTACGTAGAGTTCCTCGATATGCCATGAGCGAAGCATTCGCAGATATGGATGGATTTACATTAAAGTTACAGACTTTAGCACTTGAAGTAGAGTCTGCACAACCTTGGGATCCAGTTGTAGTAATGAACCCACCAAGATTAAAAATTAAACTAAAAAATTCTATGAAAAGTTTAGGTTGTTATACATCCAATGGTAAAGCAATTAAGATAGAATGGATTTCAGATGTAGAGTTTGAAGCTGAGGCTACTTCACCACTTCAGGGTGTACGTGATCGCTATACGTGTACTGCGCAAGACTATAGTGGAAAGTGGCATTGGTATAGTCACCTTTGGATACTCAAAAAGAAATAAATGAAAATGTTGACGTCTCTGTAGAAACATTCGAAAATGATTTTAAATTACTTTTAGAGATTTATGAAGGGTTTTCGATTGAAAAAAGCCTTTAGTCCGTAACTAAAGGTTAATTTCATTTTTAATAATTTTTGCAAGTTCTGAACATTGTGCAATTTTCTGAGAGTAATTTAGATTTTCTTTAAGTAAAACATCAACAAAAGCGCTTCCTACAATAACTCCATCAGCACCTTTTACTTTTTCCCTTGCTGTTTTAGGGTTTACTCCAAAACCAACATAAATTGGTGTTTGTGTATATTTTTTTATAGAGCTTAAAAATGGTTGTAAGTCTTCACTTACTCCTGAACCAGTAATCCCAGTATACGCAACCATATAAATAAACTTTTGAGCTTCACTAACGACTTCTTGGATTCTTTCTTCACCATCAGTTGGTGCCACAAAAGAAATATTTGCAATTGTATTATTTCTAAAGAGCTGAGAGTATTTTAATGCTTCTTCGTGAGGTAAATCAGGAATGATAAGACCGTTTACACCAATTTCGCTCGCAAGAGGAATAAGTTCGTCCATATTCTGTTGATAAAAACTGTTAAAGTATCCCATCCAAAGAGTGTCTATTTTAGGTGCCACTTCTTTAGAAATTTCTAATAGATGTTGGAATTTAAATCCAAGCTCGAGTGCTTTATGGTTTGCTTTTTCAATCAATGGTCCATCTGCTACAGGGTCTGAGAAAGGAACACCAAGTTCAAGAGTATCTACTCCATTTTCGCCTAAAGCTAAGGCTAAATCTACGCTAAATGATTTTTCTGGATAACCAGACGTTATAAATGCTACTAGTTTTTTCAATTATTTGTTCCGTTATTTATTTTTCTGTGTCGGGTATTTTTAACAAGGAGTATTGTACTTTTGAAAGTTTTCCATCCATCTTAAAATCTTGATGCCAGCGTGCAAACATATCACTAATCTCAAGTAACCAAGTGATAGTTTCCTCATTGACTACTTTATCATTATTTCTAAGTTGTTCTAGCTCATCCTCTACGAGAGTGGCTAAACGTGTCATAGGCTCTATTTGTAGATAACCTGATGCAGATTTTATATTGTGAAAAACACGAAAAAGTTCGTCTATACTTCGTCTTTGCATATTTGGTTTTGAAAGGTCGAGAATCATCATTTCCATGCTATCAACCATCATTGAGTAATGGTCTAAGAACTCATCTACTATCTCAAAATCAAAGTTAGCATCTAGGTCACTTTTTATTCCCATTAAATTATTCTCCCATATTGGTGTAATTGTAGCACTTTTTGGTTAAAATTCTTAATACATAAAAAAAAGAGACGAGTAATGAATAAAAAAATGACAATATCTTCTATTAAAAAATCAAAAGGCTTAGCTCCCTTAGTAATGATTACTGCTTATGATGCACTTTTCGCTTCGCTTTTTGAAGAGAGTTGTGACATGATTTTGGTGGGCGATAGTCTCAATATGAGTTTTGCTGGCAAAGCAGATACGCTTAGTGCTACGATGGAGCAGATGATCTACCATACTAAGGCTGTATGCAACGGTGCAAAAAATAGTTTTGTTGTCTGTGATATGCCGTTTGGAACGTATACTAATGAAGCTGATGCTCTTCATAATTCTATAAAAGTATTTCAAGAAACAAGTGCTGATTGTGTCAAGATTGAAGGTGGAAAAGAGAAGGCTGATATTGTAAAACATTTAACATCTAATGGAATTGCGGTTTGTGGTCATATTGGACTTTTACCACAGTCGGTAAGAAGTGAAGGTGGCTATAAGGTAAAAGGCAAAACGAACGCAGAGTGTTTATCACTCATTGCTGATGCCAGAGCCATTGAAGATGCTGGTGCTTTTTGTATGGTTATAGAAGGTGTAATAGCACATGTTGCAGAGGAAATTGCAAAGAGTGTAGATATCCCTGTTATCGGGATTGGTGCCGGAAATAAAGTTGATGGACAGGTTTTAGTTTTTTCTGATATGTTGGGTTTATTTGAAGCCTTTACTCCTAAGTTTGTAAAAAAATATATAGATGGAGCGTCACTTGTAAAAGAAGCTGTAAAGAGTTATGCAGGTGAAGTAAAGGTACGTGATTTTCCACAAAAAGAGCATACCTATTAATCTGCTTAAGTTGGAGTGTTAATGGATAGAATAGTTGAGATAGAAAAATTTGATGCAGAAGAGACAAGTGTTGAAACAACACTACGCCCAGATGTATGGGCTGAGTACATTGGCCAAGAACAAATCAAAAAAAATCTCTCTGTCTTTATACAAGCGAGTAAAAAAAGAGATGAAGCACTTGATCATGTGCTTTTTTTTGGACCTCCCGGGCTAGGTAAAACTACACTTGCACTTATTATCGCAACTGAGATGCAAGCAAACATAAAAGTCACAGCAGCTCCTATGATAGAAAAAAGTGGTGATTTAGCTGCAATATTAACAAACTTAGAAGAGGGCGATATACTTTTTATAGATGAAATTCACCGTCTTTCACCAGCGGTAGAAGAGATACTTTATTCATCGATGGAAGACTTTAGAATAGACATCATTATAGGAAGTGGTCCAGCTGCCCAAACAGTGAAGATTGACTTACCTCGGTTCACCCTTATTGGAGCGACTACCAGAGCCGGTATGCTTTCAAATCCACTTCGAGATAGATTCGGGATGAGTTTTCGTATGCAGTTTTATAGCTCGGATGAACTTTCCAGAATCATTGCTCAAGCTTCTGGTAAACTTGATAAAGAGATTATTCATGAAGCTTCTCTGGAAATTGCAAAACGTAGTCGAGGTACACCTCGTATAGCACTTCGTCTTTTACGTCGTGTACGAGATTTTGCAGATGTTGCAGAAGAGATGGGCATTAGTCATTCTCGTACACAGTATGCACTAGATGAGTTAGGGATTAATTCACATGGTTTTGATGAAATGGATTTACGACTTCTCAATCTCTTAGCTTCAAGTAATGGAAGAGCTATGGGTTTAAGTACCATAGCCGCATCATTAAGTGAAGATGAGGGAACAGTTGAAGACGTACTAGAACCTTACCTAATTGCAAATGGATACCTCGAGAGAACAGCCAAAGGTAGAAAGGCAACAAGAATGACGTATAGTGTTTTAAATATCTCTTTACCCGTAGATGAAAAAGGGCTTTTATAATGAAACCACAATATTTTATAGCAATACTATTTGCAACGTCTTTATATTGGATGTATTTACTTTATTCACCATTTATTTTAACTATTTTAATTGCTGCACTTTTAGCGGTATCTACTTCAAGTATTCAATGTTATCTCGAAAAAACACTTCATTCGAAATTTTTAGCTTCACTTGTATCAAGCTTACTTCTGAGCGCTTTATTTTTCGCTCCTTTAGGTTACTTTTTAACTACGTTAACAATCCAACTTAATACTGTAAACCCAGTAGATATGGTGAAAATAGATATATATATTAAAGAATTCATTGCTTCGCCTCCTGAGTATTTAAGCTTTTTAGTTCCCTATATTAATGAAGCATTACAGAATTTAAATACAAGTACAGTAACAGCAAATGCAATTTTTGTTACAGGAAAAATAGGTGCTTTTAGTGCAGGCTTTTTAAAAAATGCATTCCTTGTTATTATCTTTTACTTTTTTGCGCAATATAATGGTTCTTATGTTCTAACATTTTTAAAACGTGTTATACAGATGTCAGTAGAGGATACAACACTCCTTGTAAAAGAACTTTCAGCAGTTATGAGTGTTGTATTTTATTCTATTATTACAACCGCGATGTTTGAAGGTATACTTTTTGGTATAGCTATTTCCTTTATGGGTTACAATGGTCTTTTATTTGGAATTATGTATGGTTTTGCTTCTTTAGTACCTGTGGTTGGAGGTATTATAATGTGGCTACCATTTATGGTGTATGAATTTGCAATTGGGAATAACTCTAGTGCGATATTTATCGCAGTATATTCTGTTGTAGTTATATCTATTATTGCAGATACATTTATAAAACCGCTTATTATTAAAGCCATTAATCAACAAATATTAGATGAAGACGATACAAAGATGAATGAGCTTCTCATCTTCTTTGCTATTATCGCGGGACTTGCAACTTTTGGGTTTTGGGGTATGATCTTAGGACCTGCAATTACAGCATTTTTCCTAACGATCCTAAAACTATTTGAAGCAAAAAGTCAGGAGTATAAAACTACTGTTGATCTGAGTAAATCTTAGGGTGATCATTCTTAAATCTTCTATGAAGCCAGAACCAAAATTTTGGTTCTCTTTCAATAAGGTTACCTAACCAATCAGCTTGGAGTTGGGTAGCTTTTAAAATATCTGCCTGTGCATCATCAGTCTTTTCTACTTTTATCTCATCAAATAGTATTAAAGTATAGTTGTCCTCATCGTCTGTTCTCATTGTCACGGGAATGATTGCAGCGTCAAATTTACGTGCAAGAAATGCTGGTGTTGAGGTCTGGCGTAAATCTTTTCCCATAAATTTTATCATTACCCCTTCATTATCATTAATATTTGTATCTATTAAAAGCCCGCAGGCAACACCGTTTTTAATGTTCTTTACCAATGGCTTTACAACGTTACTTTTCTCCATTGAAATATTTCCAAATCTATCTCTTGCCTCAAGTAGCCAAGCTTCGTATTCCCGATTTTTCATTTTTTTATAGACTGCGATAAGTGGTTCTATAAAAGCACCGATTGAAGCACCACCTAACTCCCAAGAACTATAATGAGTAGTTACGTAAATAACTGCTCGACCTTGAGCATGAACCCTTTGAACAGCCTCAATATTTTTTATAGTGATTTTTTTTTGAAGGTCTTCTTTACTCATATGGCGAAGTTCCATTGCGTGCAAAAAATTAAAAGCTAAGTTTTTAAAAGCGTAGCGTGTGATTTTATCTTTTTCATCCTCACTCATAGTATTATTAAAAACAAAATCTAAGTTTTGGTAAGAGACCTTACGATATCTTGAAGACATGTAGTATCCTATATTTGCTAAAGAGGCAAAGAAACTTTTTCTCCATGATGCAGGTAAAATCATGAGAAATTTTTCAAAAAGTAAAAATAATTTAAATGCCATTTAGGAGCTCCATAGCTTTTTTTGTAATCTCTTTAACTTCAATTTCAGAGATTGAGAAGTCGTTTTTATTTATTTTGAAAATATTAACATCTGAGGGTGAATGAATTGCTATATTTTTTGGATTTTCATAAATCATTCTCTCATTGGTTGGTCCAAAAAGAGTAATAGATGGGATATTTTGTCCCCAAGCCATATGGGTTGGTCCTGTATCATTACCTATGAGTAAATCACAAGAGCCAATGTAAGAAACTAGCTCTACTAATGAAAGTTTTGGAGCGAGTGTGGCAAATTCAGAGTTTTCACAAATCCATTCTGCGTCTTTTTTTTCATCTTCGTTGCCCCAAATGATAAGAGAATTTTGTTTGAGCTCATTTGTAAGGAATGCTATTTTTTCTTTTGGATACTTTTTTGATTCCCAAGATGCACCAATAACGATAGCTATATTTGACATCTTGTCTTTTTTAGTATGTTTGTACTCCGTAGATGGAAATACCTTTTCTTTAGTTAGTAACATAGAATCAGTAATTGTAAAGCCCAAAGCATCAGCTACTACAAAAGAGTTTCTTTTGACAATATTTTCATCATAAGCGATGGAAGAACTTGTTCTATAGAGTAAGGAAGCTAAACCTTCTCGAGTAGAATTTTTATCAAAACCGTGCGTATTTTTCCCTATAAGCCTAGCTACTATACTTGACTTTATAAGTCCTTGCATATCTATAATTAGGTCAAAGGGGCCTAAAGATTTCAGATGTGAAACTGTTTTGCTTAAGGCACTAAAACTACGTTCTTTCTTTAATTTTTTAAGATTAACAGAATGAACAGAATGAATAAGAGGATGATTGCTTAAAAGAGGAGCAAAAACTTCTTCTGTAATCCATTCTATCTTTACATGAGGGTATTCTCGATGTATAAACTGTAAAACAACAGCACTGTTAACAATGTCACCAAGGGCAGATAGTCGAACTATCGCGATTCTTTTTATATCTTTATTCATTAGATGTAATTATAGCAAATATATTTTTTTATTAGCTTATCCATGCTATGATATATAGAAGATACTAAAGGGGGATAATTATGGAATTAAGTTATTTAGGAATATTATTAATCATTGCTAGTTTTGCTGTTGGTTGGTTTATTAGCTATATCAAATCTAGGTTTGAAGTTAGAAAGTATAAAAAAGAATTAAAAGAATTTCAAGAACACTTAAATAGACAAATGAAGATAACTGGTGAAGGAAGTAAGAATCTTGAACTTGATTTGGAAAAACTAAAAAAAGAAAATGAAAATTTACGAATATCGGTCAAAACACTTGGTCAAAAACCAGGACGTGCTGAAGTGAGACTTTTAAATATTTATGACGGAGCACTTCGAAAAATGATGTTGAATGCACCTGGATTTTCTGGTGCTTGGGAAGCTTCACTTCAAGAAGCAGAAAGAGAGTATGAAGAAAATGAAAAAGGTTTTAAATCAATTATAAAAAAAGTTTTCAGTCCTAGCTTAGCACATAATACAGAGCCTAAAAAAATAGAACAACAAAAAGAGGGATTTAATTAATGGTAGCTAGTGATTTAGATAAAATAGCTAAAGGAAGGACTAAAGCAAGGGCTTATTTTTGTTACCTTTTTTCAGCGAACCTGCCAAATAAAATATCTGAAGTATCTCAGAGTATGGTAATTCCACAACTTTTAGCCATAAAAGAGAAGCTTAGAAATTGTGAGAGTGCATACCTTTTAGATTATCAAGGTAAACAAGTTACACCTACATATTTACCAAATGGCAAAGAAGATACTAAGGGAGAGGGTGTTCTTCGTTCTAATCGTGCTTATTATTATCGTGCGGTAAGAGAAAAACGCTGTATTTTAACAGACCCATATCCATCTCTTATAAGTGGCGAGCTTACAGTTACAGCTTCTCAACCTGTCTATGATGATAAAGAAGAATTAAAATATGTAGCATGTTTAGATTTACCAATTAATGAAGTACTTGCTGCATCACAAATGAATAAGTATGATTCAGGATTTGCAAATTTTTTCAAAATTGCATATATATGTTTTGCGTTTGCATTGACAGCTGTAGCCCTATTACTTTTTGTTCATGGTATTCAGAACTTTTTTGTTCAAGACATATCTATGTCACATCTTTCTATTGATGAGATGTTTAAAGCAACCATTTTATTAACACTTTCCCTAGCGATATTTGACCTTGTGAAAACACTTATAGAAGAAGAGGTTTTAGGACAGCATAAGGAATATAATGTATCAGGACCACATAAAACGATGGTTAAGTTCCTTGGTTCTATTATTATTGCCTTATCAATTGAAGCCTTAATGCTTGTATTTAAATTTGCAATAACAGACCCTGACCATTTAGTCAATGCAATGTATATAGTTGCGGGTGTCGCAATGTTGATTGTGTCGCTAGCAATTTATATCAAGTACACAAGAAATGAGGGAGAGATAGATAACTAATGATAGCAATTGTTGATTATAATATGGGTAACCTTGCGAGTGTACAAAATGCATTTACAAAGCTTGGTTGTGAAACAGTGGTTGAAAGTAATCCAGATAAATTCAAAAATTATGACAAGTTAATTCTTCCGGGAGTTGGAGCCTTTGGTGATGCTATGGAGCATCTAAGAGAGCGAAACATGATAGAAGCTATACGTGAATACGCAGCAAGTGGAAAATATATGCTTGGAATTTGCCTTGGTATGCAGTTACTTTTTGATTCAAGCGAAGAGTTTGGTACACATGAGGGTTTGGGACTTATTAGTGGTGAAGTAAAAGCTTTTGATGAAAGTAAGTTTAATCAAGCTTTAAAAATACCTCATATGGGTTGGAATAGAATGTTTACACAAGAACATCCATTGTTTGAAAATTTAGATGAAGAACATTACCTTTATTTTGTACATACATATCATGTAAATTGTAAAATGAAAGAAGATATTATTGGACGTACTAACTACGGCTATGAATTTACTTCTGCAGTTGCTCGTGGGAACATTTTTGGTATTCAACCACATCCAGAAAAAAGCCATGATAATGGTTTAAAGATACTAGAAAATTTTATTAATTTATAAGAATGAAATACTAAATTAGAATATATGCAGTTTTAAACTAATGGTATAATTCCATAATTTAAAATTGATAACTTCACAGGAAAATTATAATAATGACTTTATACCCAGCAATAGATTTAAAAGATGGAAAAGCAGTTCGCCTTACAAAAGGTTTGATGGATAGTGCAAAAATTTACTCAGATGAGCCTTGGACTCTTGTACAGAAGTTTGAAGAAATGGGTGCTGAGTGGGTTCACTTAGTTGACCTTAATGGTGCCTTTGCAGGTAAACCAAAGAATCTTGAGCAGATAATAAAAATTAGAGAAAACTGTAATGTTAAGCTTGAACTTGGTGGTGGAATTCGTGATGAAAAAACAATTGTTAAAATACTTGAAATTGGAATAGACAGAATTATCCTAGGTTCTATAGCTGTAAAAGACCCTCAGTTTGTTAGAGATATGGCTGCAAAGTATCCAATAGCTGTTGGGATTGATGCAATTGATGGTTTTGTAGCAGTTGAAGGTTGGGGTGAAGTAAGTACTATGAAAGCAACAGACTTAGCTAAAGAGTTTGCAGATGCTGGGGTTGAAGCTATTATCTGTACGGATGTTGGTAAAGATGGAACACTTAGTGGAGTGAACGTAGAATTTACTTTAGATATTGCAAGAGCAAGTGGCATCAGTACGATTGCAAGTGGCGGTGTAAAAGATGAGAGTGACATAGAAGCCTTGATAGCAACAAACGAAGTGGATGGTGTTATCATTGGTAAGGCTTATTATGAAGGAAGGTTAGATCTTCCAAAAATGTTTAAGCTTTTATAGTTAATAGAAAAATAAACATTTTTTTGCTATTATATGAGCATTAAATTATAAATATATTAAAGAAAAGGATTTCAATTGAAATTACTTGTTGTTGATGACAGCTCTACAATGCGTCGTATTATTAAAAATACTTTAGCCCGTTTGGGATATAAGGATATTTTAGAAGGTGCTGATGGTGTTGAAGGTTGGAATCAAATGGATTCTAATCCAGATATTGAAATGTTAATTACTGACTGGAATATGCCAGAAATGAATGGTCTTGAACTTGTTAAAAAAGTTCGTGCAGATGCAAGATTTAAAGATGTACCTATTATAATGGTAACGACTGAAGGTGGTAAGGGTGAAGTTATTACAGCATTAAAAGCTGGTGTGAATAATTACATTGTTAAACCATTCACTCCTCAAGTCCTTAAAGAAAAACTTGGTGCTGTTATGGGTGTTTCCGAATAATGCAAGAATACTACTATGAATTAGTAGTTAAAGTTTCATCTCATCTTCCTCTTTTTTCAGATTTTTTATCGGATACGGTACCAGTAGGTTTTGAAGAGACTGATGATGGCTTTATCATACGAAGTGAAGATTCTTTAGAAACGATTGAATGGGGACTAATTCAGTATCAAGAAGCCCTTCAAAAAGCTCTTAATGAAACTATAGAACTTGAATGTACGCATACAAAGCAAAAAAACAGTGATTGGGTTGCTGAATATCAAAACTCAATTCAGCCATTAGCAATAGACAGGTTTTATATTCATCCAACTTGGAATGAGCCGAGTGACTCACTTATAAATATCGCGATTGATCCAGCTTTAGCTTTTGGAACCGGTCATCATCCAACAACTGCATCTTCTCTTCGTGCTATCTCAGAGTATACAAAGAGTGGAAGTACTTTGATTGACGTGGGTTGTGGAAGTGGAATCCTCTCAATTGCTGCAATGAAACTAGGTGCAATAGTAGATGCTTGTGATACTGATGTTGTTTCTGTTGATAACTCAATAGTAAATGCTGAGTTAAACGATGTGAAGTTTCATAACATCTGGGAAGGTTCATGTTCTATAACGGATAAAAAATATGATATGGTTGTCGCTAATATAGTAGCGGATGTCTTAACGTTCATTGCTAAAGAATTAAAGTCTGCTCTTAAAGATACTGGAATCTTAGTACTCTCAGGAATACTAGATAAGTATGAAACAAAAGTACTTTCATTTTACAAAGATTGTGAACTCATTGAAAGAATCCCTCAAGACGAGTGGGTTACTTTAATTTTAAAATTAAAATAAAAAGAGAAATAATACATGTCAAACCAAGAATCAAATAATAATAAAAACGATAAAAACGATAATAATTTTTTTAATAAAAATCCTTTAATTACATTTGCTGTATTTTCAGTTGTAATGATTTTATTGTTTAAAGCATTAGTCGGAGATGGTGGATCTTTAAATAATGGGATGACTACACAAAACTCTAGAGTACAAGCTATCAGCTATTCTGAATTAAAATCCCTTATAGAATCAAAAAGTGTAAGTAAAGTTGAAATTGGTCAGACATATATTAAAGCTAAATCTAGCGATGGTCAAGTATATACAACGAGAATTGTAAGAGGTGATACAAAGCTGACTGAAAGTTTAGAAAAGAAAGGAATCGAATATACTGGATTTAGTGAAACAAATTGGTTTACAGAGATGTTTGGATGGTTACTCCCATTTTTAATCATCATCGGAATTTGGATGTTTTTTGCTGGTCGTATGCAAAAAAGTATGGGTGGCGGTATTCTTGGTATGGGTCAATCTAAAAAGATGGTAAATTCAGAAAAACCAGATACAAAGTTTGATGATGTAGCCGGTGTTGAAGAAGCTAAAGAAGAAGTTCAAGAGATTGTTGACTTCTTAAAGTATCCAGCTCGTTATGTAGAGATTGGTGCAAAAATTCCTAAGGGTGTTCTTTTAGTAGGATCCCCTGGTACTGGTAAAACACTTTTAGCTAAAGCTGTAGCTGGTGAAGCAGAAGTTCCATTTTTTTCAGTAAGTGGTTCTAGTTTTATAGAAATGTTCGTCGGTGTTGGTGCTGCACGTGTACGTGATTTATTTGAGCAAGCAAAAAAAGATGCTCCGAGTATTATATTTATTGATGAGATCGATGCTATTGGTAAGAGTCGTGCTGCTGGTGGTATGATGGGTGGAAATGATGAGCGAGAGCAAACACTCAATCAACTTCTTGCTGAGATGGATGGTTTTGGGACAGATACTCCTATTATTATTTTAGCGGCTACAAATAGACCGGAAGTCCTTGATGCAGCACTTCTTCGTCCAGGACGTTTTGATAGACAAGTTTTAGTGGACAAGCCTGATTTTGAAGGTCGTATTAAAATCCTTAAAGTACATATGAAAAATGTAAAAATGGATACAGATGTCGAGATAGAGGAAATTGCTCGTTTAACTGCTGGTTTAGCTGGAGCAGACCTTGCAAATATCATAAATGAAGCGGCACTTTTAGCGGGTAGAAAATCTCAAAAGACGGTGAAGCAAAAAGATTTATTTGAATCAGTTGAGCGTGCTATTGCTGGACTTGCTAAAAAATCTCGTCGTATTAACCAAAAAGAGAAGAAAATAGTTGCATACCATGAAAGTGGACATGCCCTTTTAGCAGAAACTACTCATGGTGCTAAAAAAGTTTCAAAAGTTTCTATTGTTCCTCGTGGTCTAGCAGCTTTAGGGTACACCTTAAATAAACCAGAAGAAGATAGATTTATGATGCAACGTTATGAGATGTGGGCTGAAGTAGATGTTCTTCTTGGAGGTCGTGCAGCGGAGCAAGTTTTCATTGGTGAAATTTCTACGGGTGCTGGAAATGACTTAGAACGTGCAACGGATATTATCAAATCAATGCTTCAAACGTATGGTATGACAGATATTGCTGGACTTATGGTATTAGAGAAAAGTAGACAATCTTTTATTGGTGGGCCTCAACAACCTGCGCGTGAATACAGTGAAAAAATGGCACAAGATTCAGATGCCTTTATTAAGACTTCTCTGGATGAGCATTATGCAAGTGTTGTAGAGCGTCTTGAAAATTATAAAGATGCTATTGAAGATATGGTTGCTCTTTTATACAAAAAAGAAAATATTACTGGCGATGAAGTTAGAGATATTATTATAGACTTTGAGGACAGAAACAATATGGAATCTAAAGTAGAGATTGTTGCAGATGAAATAGCGGAAGAGCTAAAAGAAGATGCAAAAATGGTCAAAAATCCAGATGAGGAATAACCTACTTCCAATTGCTAAAGAGGGATGGAGCTACGTAGGCTATAGTTTAGGCTTTTTTGCACTCTTTAGTATTTTAGGTTGGGGAATTTTACAGTTTTTTTCATTTGCAGTAGTTGTATTTTTTTTATTTGTATTTCGAAATCCAGAGAGAGAACTTCCAAATTTTGATGCCAAGTCTGTGCTTTGTCCAGTAGATGGTGAAGTGATCTCTATCGATACACTTACCGATAATGAATATGCATATAAAGTGTCAATAGATACTACATATAAAGATGTAGGTATTTTAAGGGCTCCGATGAATGCGTCACTTATTTGTGTGAATAAAAAACATGGGACAAGACTATCTTTAGATAATCCAATAGCATTACAAACAAATGAAAATGTGAGTATAGTTTTTCAAGATTCAAATGCAAATAAAATAAAGGTTCTTCATACTGTTAAGCAAAGCTTATGTGGTGTTATAGTTGATGTAGAACAAGATAAATCAATAGCCCAATCAGCAAGATATGGAATAATGGTCAATGGTATTACTCATATATATCTTCCTTTAAACTTTCGCTTAAGTCTTATCTTAGGTGAAGAGATCACAGCTTCTAAATCTTTAGTAGGCTATTTCTCTTAAATAGCTTACTTTCCTTCTTCCTCTTTACTCTTTTTACCTTCATCGATTTGTTTATGTATTGAAAGCTTTTTTAAGTCTATATCAAAGTTAAAATATTTAGAAGTAAACCCAGTATTTCCAATTTTAGATAATTGGATGACCGCTCCCTCATTGTTTTGTACTTCTAGGTAGAGTAATCCTAGTGCATATCTACTCTCAGTAAAACTTTTGTCTTTTCTTTTTGACAACTCAAGTAAACCAATAGCATTTTCGTGATGACCTGCTGCAGTGGAAGCAACAGCACCTAAGAATAATGTCTTTGCATCTCGAACCTTCATCTCATCAATAAGTTGATTGTAAAGCACATATGACTCTTCATATGCTTTATCGTATAAAGAAGCAAGGGCTAGTGTACTCGTTAATTCATAAAGAGGCTCTGTTGTAGTAGCAATAGCATCTTTGAGTTGTTCCCTAAGGTAGTGCAATCGACCTGTTATAAGATTTTGTTGCACATAGAGGTACCTTGTTATTAAAGGGCCAAAATATAAATCTTTGTTGTGAAAATGTTTGTTTTTTAGATACTGAAATACTTGACTTGCATACTTGTCATCATCTAAGTCACTAAAGTGTGCATCAATATACATCATTGAGGGAAGAATATCACGTGGAAGAAGAGTAGTTAATTTTGTAGAAGATCTTTTAGCGTAGTCATATCTACTAAGGTTAAGTGCAATAATAGTTTCTAAGGCTAAATATAATGGTCTTTGCTTGTAGTCATTATCTAACCAGTCTACGGTAGCTATGATATTGTTCTTAGATATATATAAGAGAGTTTTGTACAGCATTCTCTCTTCGCTAGGCTCCTCATCATTAATTGAATCCCCAAGTATAGAAAAGAGTTTCATATTCTCTTTATCAATGAGTTGGGAGCTCATAACAGCATATATGCCAGAAAGGTAGTTTTTTGCATCAAGGTAGTAAGACTTTAAAAAGTGTTTATGTGCAAGTCTCATATGCCCCATTTGTGCATATGTAAGTGCAAGGTTGTAATGTAATATAGAGTGTTTAGGTTGGATTTGTATAAGTGCTTGTAATTCGTTATTTGCAGCTCTGATATTGAATGAAAGTGCTTTTTTAATTGCTTTTGCAATACCTTGATTTACTACAGAAGAAGAAGAACTTTTATTTAAATAATCTTTTGCAGAAGCGATGTTGTCAATATAAATATTTGCAGTACCTTTTCGAATATAACTAATCGTCTGGTTTGCATTAAAAACTTTATACGGTGAAAAATAAAAGATTTTTTGATAGTTAAGTAGTCTTGAGGACTCAATATTTTTTCTATAAGATTTTTGTGCTTTTTTTGCATTAAAAAGAGTCTTTTTTAGTGTAACTTTAATCGGATAGTATTTATATACTTCATTTGGGAACATATCTGTGATATTTTGTATCTCATTTGCACCGGCAGAAATTTGACCTGCTTTCATTTTTATAAATCCAAGAGCGAGTTGCGCTTTAACAGGTTGTATATTTCGTAAAATTGCTTCTTCTAGGTGTACTTGTGCAAGTGTTAAATCTCCAACTCTTGCATACAGTAAGGCAAGAGAAAAACTGTCTGTAACATCAGGGTTTTTTTCCATTGCTTCAATAGCGTCATAGTTGTTGTCAAAGAGAGCATTCATTTTTGCTTTTAAGTGTTTTTGCACCTTTGGGTATTCATTGGATGTAGGATTCTTTAAAGAACTTAAGGCTTCTAAGTAATTTTTGTTGTAGTAGTTAATAAGTGTATAGTAGTAAGAATAAAGAGGTGAATTAGTCTCATTTGGTAAATATGCATAAGCAAGGTCTATATAATAATTGAAGTTTTCTTTATCTTTGAGGTGAAGAGAACATACTGCAGCGTTAATAGCGCTAACACATCTTTTTTCATCATTTTTAATTGCTTTTTGAAAGGTTTTAAGCGCAACAGCATATTGCTCATCTTTAAGTTGTGCAACACCTAAATTGTATTGTGATATTGCTTCGCTGTAGATCGCGATTTTCTCATATAAAAAAAGTGCTTCATCTTTAGAACCAGTTGAATAAAGATAATTAGCCTTTGCTATCATGTTCTCAAGTTTAGATGGTTCTATAGGCTCTTGTCTATTTTGTTCAAGTTTTTCTTCTATATTGTCCATAGAGAATTGTTCTTCTGGTACAGAAGACTTTACAAGTAAGATAACTACAATTAAAATGATGAGTATAAGTGTGACAATAGCACCACCAATAATTATAAGCTTCTTTTTTTTCGCATCTTTATCTTCTTCTGCAATTATAATAACTTCAGGTGCATCACTTTGGGCTGCATCATCTTCATCAATGATTACAATTTCTTCTTCAGACATACTTACCCTTAGTTAATGTTTCTTAATTTATAGCAAAAAAAGTACCATTGCATATTTAAACTATAGTGTATCAAAATTATCTATCATTATCTCTCTATGATTCAGCATTATTGTTTATTTAATTCTATATAATTGAAGAATAAAATTAGAATAATAAAAGGAGCTACATGAAAAAAGAAATAAATATTGGATATTACTTTATAGTAATGGCAAGCATTGTTATTGTACTTGCGGGTATAAAAAGCGCTTCGAGTATAATAGTTCCATTTTTATTGTCTCTTTTTTTAGCGATTATATTACTACCCTCATACAATTATTTGAACAAAAAAGGTTTACCGAGCATACTCTCTTTAACATTTGTAATGGGGATATTTGTTTTGGTAATTTTACTTGTGGTAAAGTTAATAGGATCATCAATAAGTGATTTTAATGCTAATATAGATGTGTATGCAGATAAGCTTGCTATTTATTACCATGCGTTTGTTACTTTAGCATTGAAGGTAGGGATTGATATTTCAGTGGAAGAACTTTCAAGTATGCTGCAGGCAAAACAAATTATGTCTTTTTCAACGCAAATTATACAAAGTCTTGGCTCAATGTTTACCAATAGTTTTGTAGTTCTTTTTAGCGTTATATTTATGCTCTTAGAATCGAGTCTCTTTAAATCAAAAATAGAGCTTTTTACTGATAATAGGGAAGTAGTGAACCATGTGCAAGATATTAGCGCTCAAATAAAAGGATATATGGTTCTAAAAGCAGCTATTTCACTCTTAACAGGTTTTATTGTCTGGGGGAGCTTATCTATAATCGGTACTGATTATGCTTTTTTATGGGCAGTAATCGCTTTTTTCTTTAACTTCATACCAAATATTGGTTCAATAATAGCAGCTGTTCCTGCCGTTCTTCTTACTTTAGTGCAATTGGGCCCGCTCAGTGCTTTAGCAGTTACAGGAGTGTATGTTATAGTAAATATTGTTATAGGCTCTATTGTAGAACCTAAGATAATGGGAAAAGGTTTAGGAGTCTCAACATTAGTGGTATTTCTCTCATTGATATTTTGGGGATGGTTGTTAGGAATAGTAGGAATGTTACTTTCTATCCCTTTAACAATAATGATAAAAATTATACTTAATGATAATGAAAAAACAAGATGGATTTCTGTCTTACTTGGAAGTGGTGAAAATACGCAACTTAAACAGTAGAATTTATTTTTATAAGCTATTTAATTATTAGAAAAATTAATAATTAAACCTATATTTTTAATTAAGAGTATTTTTATCCTATTTAGATTAGACTTAGTAAAAGGAGTTGTTATGGCTCAGCAAGAAATAGAAAAAATTCTTTCTCAAGAGTATCAACTAGGATTTACAGTTGATGTTGAGGAAGACACCGTTGACCCCGGTTTAAATATTGATGTTCTTAAATTTATTTCAGAGAAAAAAGAAGAACCAGCTTGGATGCTAGATATACGTATCAAAGCACTTCAAAAATGGGAAGGCATGAAAGAACCTCATTGGTCTCATTTGCACTATCCCCCTATAGATTACCAAAGTATCTCGTACTTTGCAGCTCCAAAGAAAGCTCCAAATTCCTTAGATGAAGTTGACGAAAAAGTTTTAGATGCTTATGCAAAACTCGGTATCCCTTTATATGAACAAAAGATGCTTCAAGGTATCGCAGTAGATGCTGTGTTTGATTCGGTATCTGTAAAAACAACGTACTCGAATGAGCTTAAAGAAAAAGGAATTATCTTTTGCTCTATTTCTGAAGCAATACGAGATTATCCTCAATTAGTACAAGAGTATATGTTTTCTGTTGTTCCAATGGCAGATAATTATTTTGCAGCACTTAATACTGCTGTTTTTACAGATGGAACCTTTGTCTATATCCCTAAAGGAGTCCGATGTCCAATGGAACTTTCAACATATTTTCGAATAAATGCAAAAAATACAGGGCAATTTGAGAGAACACTCATTATTGCAGATGAAGGAAGTTATGTTTCTTACAATGAAGGTTGCTCCGCTCCCCAACGTGATGAAAATCAACTACATGCCGCAGTAGTTGAACTCATTATCAAAAAAGATGCCGAGATTAAATACTCAACTATTCAAAATTGGTATCCCGGCGATGAAAATGGTAAAGGAGGGATTTTTAACTTCGTTACTAAACGTGCTTTATGTGAGGGGGAAAACTCTAAAGTTTCTTGGACACAGGTTGAAACAGGTTCTTCTATTACATGGAAATATCCTAGTTGTATTTTAAAAGGAGATAATTCTGTTGGCGAATTTTACTCGGTTGCTGTTACATCAAAAGCGCAACAAGCGGATACGGGAACAAAAATGATGCATATTGGAAAAAATACACGCTCAACTATCGTTTCAAAGGGAATCTCTGCAATGAAGGGACAAAATACCTATAGAGGGCTTGTGAAAATGTCTGCTAGAGCAGATGGCGCTAGAAATTTTAGTCAGTGTGATAGTCTCTTAATTGGAAAGGATTGTGGAGCACATACTTTTCCATATCTTGATTCACAAAATGCAAGTGCTCAGGTGGAACACGAAGCAACTACTTCAAAAATTAGTGATGAGCAATTGTTTTACCTACGCCAGCGTGGAATTGGTGAAGAAGATGCTGTCTCGATGATAATTCATGGATTTTGTAAAGAGGTATTTGCAAAACTGCCGATGGAGTTTGCAGTTGAAGCAAAAGAGTTACTAAACCTAACCCTTGAAGGAAGTGTAGGATGATTCAGATTAAAAATTTACATATAAAGATTGGCGATAAAGAAATATTAAAGGGACTTGACTTATCACTTGAAAAAGGGAAAGTGCATGTTCTTATGGGTGTAAATGGCTCAGGGAAATCAACCTTAACAAAAGCTATTGCAGGACATTTTGACATAGAAGTTTTAGATGGTGAAATACTTTATAAAAATAAAAATTTATTAGATCTCCCAGCTGAAGAAAGAGCACTTGAAGGTGTTTTTTTAAGCTTTCAAAACCCTACTGAGATTGCAGGGGTAAATAATGCATATTTTTTACGTACAGCATTAAATGCTAAAGAAAAGCATCAAGGAAAGAAAGAAACAAACGCTGCAGAATTTTTAAAACTAATGCGAAAGCATATTGAAAACTTAGGAATGAGTCAGGATATGATTGCACGTTCACTCAATGATGGCTTCTCCGGTGGTGAAAAAAAACGTAATGAAATTTTACAAATGGAAATCTTGGAACCCGATGTTGTTATGCTTGATGAGATTGATTCAGGTTTAGATATTGATGCCCTCAAGGCTGTCGCAGAAGGTATTAACAGAATGAAAAACGATGAAAGAACATTTTTAATCATTACACATTATAGAAGAATCCTCGATTATATCGCTCCAGATTTTGTTCATATTTTACAAGATGGACGTATTGTAAAAACAGGTGGACTTGAACTTGTTGATAAGCTAGAATCTGAAGGGTATGATGCGATGAGAAAGGATATGTAATGTCTCAATTATGTTTAGATTATTTTGATAATAATCATCCTTTATATAAGAAAATTAAAGATTTTGGTATACCAAATAGTAAAACAGAGCAATATAAAAATTTTCCTATCAAATCAATTCTAGAACGTGAATATACTTTTAAAAAATTAGAATATTCACAAATGCATGAGGGCACTAAACTTATAATAAATAATGGTGTAATTACGGAGTATCCAAAGGGTGCAAAAATTTTTTTTGATAAAAATTTTGAAGCAGATGAAGAACATTTTGATGTACTCTATTTTTGTTCACATACTCTATCTGGGCTAACAGCTACTATCGAGATATTAGAAGATATAGAATTTGAAATACAACATATTTTTACACAGAGTGAGACACTATTAGCTTATAGAATAGCTATTAAAATTATACAAAATATTAAAGTAAAAGTTTACGAAACATTCAACATGTTAAAGAGTCGAGAGAGTCTATTTCTTTATGGAGTAGATGTAGAGATTAAAAATGACTCTACAATGTTATGGATTCGTGATGAAAATAGACAAGAAAATGAAACGAGTGTTGTAGGTACACACAAATTTACAGTAGCGAAGCAGGGCGCACTAGAGTTAAAAACTTTTGATTATGGTGCTGCGAACTCCTTGCATTTATATAAGATTGACTTGGGTTCATATGCATGGGTAAATGCAGCGCATTTACTCTTAGCTTCTAATAAAGCGAGAAGAGGAAATGTAGTTCAAATCAACCATCATGAAGCGTATGCAAAAAGTGTACAAGAAGCACGATCTATTTTAAAAGATACTGCAACTGGAATTTTTGATGCAAAAATTTATGTTGGACCTAATGCTCCGTACTCGAATGCTTCTCAAAATGCCAAAGCAATACTCTTAGATGAACATGCTCGTATGTATGCAAAACCACAGCTTGAAATTTATATAGATGAACTTGAGGCTTCTCATGGTTCTAGCATTGGGACACTTGATGAGGAAGCACTTTTTTATTTGTGCTCACGTGGTATAAGACTCGAGGATGCTCGTAAAATATTGGTCTTATCTTTCGCAAATCGCTTAATAGATACAGTGGAAGATGAAAAATATAGACAAAAAATCCGTAAAGATTTTGAACTTTTAATGTAAAGGATTTATTATGACTATGCAAGAGCAAGTGAAAATTTATAAAGATGATTTAGCACTTTTTCCTGATAAAGATACAAAAATGGAATATATATTGGACTATGCAAAGCTAGCTGTGGATTTAGATGTAGAATGTAAAACAGATGAGAATATTATTAAAGGATGCTCATCACTTGCCTGGTTACAAAAAGATTTTAAAGATGAAAAAATTCTTTTAGAAGCAGAGGGAGATTCACTCATCGCAAAAGGGATGCTTGTTTTATTGTTAGGTATATTTAATAAAAGAACACCAGATGAAATTCTTTCTTTTGATACAAAACTACTTTTAGAGATGGGAGTAATGGAATTGTTAAGTCCTGTACGCCAACAAGGCATGGAAGCCTTTTTAAGTGTTATTTATGGATACGCTCAAGAGTGTAAGGAGGCTTGAGATGAACTTTGATATTTTGAAAGAAAAAATAATTGAAAAACTAAAAGATATTTATGACCCAGAAATACCCGTAAATATTTATGATTTAGGTTTAATTTACTCTATCGACTGTGAAAAAAAAGATGATAATTCGACATCTTGTATTGTAAGTATGACTTTAACATCTGCTGGATGTCCTGTAAGTGAAGTTTTATACGACCAAGTATGTAATGTGAGTTACATTATAGATGGTGAAGATGATTTGGACATTATTCCGAAGCTTGTGTTTGATCCACCATGGACTCAAGATATGATGAGTGATGACGCTAAGTTGGCTCTAGGGATGCTTTAGTTAGCCTTATAGCCTCTTGTTATAGAGAAGCTATATCTTGTATATGACGTAGTTCTTTATCATTTAATGGACGGGATAAAATACTTTGTGTTAAGCCAATTAAAGAACTATAAGAATTTAGGTTTAACTTTTTTTCATACAGTGCATATTTTGCAAGTTCTTCAACTAATTCCTCTTGTGGTATAAATAACTCTGAACTTTCATAAAGGGAGTGTAATCTCTCTATTGTATTTTTATTTATGTTTAACAGAGTATTTGTTTTTTGCAAAGCAACATCATGATCAAGACCTTTTTCGACAAGAATATTTGTTATCTTTTGGAATATATTTGATACTTGCTGATTTCTTTTAATGATTTGATTTGATTTTTGAGGAAGTGCTAAAAGAGGACTCATTGCATTACTAACTAGCAATATTACTAATATTGACTGTTGTGTGAAAATTTTTATTTGTATCATTTAATCTCCTTATTTTTATGCTTCTAAACTAATAGTATCATCAGTAGGTAAATGATAGATGAATCTATATCATCTCGTTTATAGTTGGCAGTTCAATAAATAAGTTTTCAAATCTTCAGTAGGTATGGGTTTAGAGTAAAAATATCCTTGAATACTAGAACACCCATTCTCAACTAAAAAGTCTCTTTGTTCTTTTGTTTCAACACCCTCTGCAATTACTTTTAGATTTAAGCTATGTGCTAGAGCAATCACAG